>NZ_JBEXCS010000103.1:0-34592 GCF_040605395.1 Streptomyces sp. NPDC005648
TCGTCACGCCCCATGCGCTTAAACGCCTGACGGGGCGCCCCTTCTCCGGGGGCGCCGCTTCAGGCGTTCCACGCGTCAGTCGTCAGTCATCAGTCGGCCAGCCGCACCAGCATCTTGCCGACATTGCCACCGCCGAGCAGGGACAGCAGCGCCCCCGCGGCGTTCTCCAGACCGTCCACGACCGTCTCGCGCGCGGTGATGCGGCCTTCGGCGAGCCAGCCCGCGACCCGCCGCTCGAACTCCGGCCGCAGGTCGTCGTGGTCGCGGACGATGAACCCGGACAGCGTCAGCCGCTTGAGGACCGCCTGGATCAGCTGGTTGATGTCCACGGTCCGCCGCTCGTCCCCGAACTGCGACATCATGCCGCACAGGGCGACCCTGCCGCCGGTCCGCAGCGCGTGCAGGGCCGCGGCGAGCTGCTCGCCGCCGACGTTGTCGAAGTACACGTCGATGCCGTCGGGGGCCATCCGGGCCAGTGCGTCGCGCACCGGCTCGGCACGGTAGTCCGCGGCGTCGTCGTAGCCGAACTCCCCGACCAGGAGCGCGCACTTGTCGGGTCCGCCGGCGGTGCCGACGACACGGTCCGCGCCCAGCAGCCGCGCGAACTGGCCGGCGGCGGTGCCGACGGCACCGGCCGCGGCCGACACGAAGACGGTGTCGCCGGGGCGCAGTTCCGCGATCCGGGTCAGGCCCACGTACGCGGTGAAGCCGGTCTGGCCGAGCAGCCCCAGCCAGGTGGGCAGCGGGGCGAGTCGCGGGTCGATGCGCGCCGCGCCGTCGGTGTCCGCTCCGTTCAGTACCACCCGCTCGCGCCACCCCAGCTGGTGCCGTACGAAGGCGCCCGGCGGAACGGCGGGGCAGCGGCTCTCCTCCACGACACCGAGGGCCCGCCCGTCCAGCGGTGATCCGGGGGTGAAGTTGTGCGTGTAGTGCTTCTCGGTGGTCTCCAGCCGTCCGCGCATGGACGGGTCGACGCTCATGTAGAGGTTCCGGACGAGGACCTGTCCCTCACCGAGGGGCGGCAGGGAGCGTTCCTCCACGGCGAAGTCACCGGCGACCGGTTCCCTCACGGGCCGGCGCTTCAGGCAGACGACCCGTGTGGTGCGCGAGGGCACGGGGTCACCCCTCCTGCGGGGGCGCCGTGCGCCGCTGGGCGAGCCGGCCGACCCAGCCGGCCATCTGGAGGTCGGCGTGGCGCAGTTCGCCCGACTGCCAGCGCGCCTGGAAGTCGAAGACACCTTGCGCCCCGGTCCTGGGGTCGGTCACCTCGACCAGTCCGTCCTCGGTGAGCCGGTACACATGCCCGGTCAGCGGGTGGATCACTTGCTTGGACATGGGGGCCTCACTCCTGCACTCGGCGGCGCACGCCGCGCTTGGTCACGGTCACCGGGCCCTCGACCCGGAGCCGGCAGGCGAGCCGGGTCAGGCCGTCCACCGGTCTGCGCAGGGCCTCGATGCCCTCGCGTTCCAGCGGGCCCACGGGGGAACAGTTCTCGACGCCCTCCTCCACCTGGACGAAGCAGGTGCGGCAGGTGCCCCTGCCGCCGCAGACGGTGGGCCAGCGGTAGCCGAGGCGCCCAGCGGCGGTGAACAGGTCCTCGCCGTCGAGTACGTCGAGTTCGACGCCCAGGGGTCTGAGGGACACCCGGTGGGTCACTGCTCCATCCACTGGTCGAGCGTCCGGTTGAAGTGGCGGATGCGGCTCTCCTGGTAGTTGGCGAGTGTGATGCCCGGCTTGCGCATCGCCTTCAGGCCCTGCTGGACGTAGGGCAGGTTCTCGCAGTCCTGGTCGAAGACGGGCCCCAGCACACCGAGTTCGGGGATGTCGGCGAAGAGCATGTCCTGCGGCACCCAGCGGATCTTCGCCGGGGGCGGCATCTCGCCGGGCTGCTTCGGGGAGGACATGAAGATGATCTCGGCGGTGCAGGAGTCGGGGTCCAGGCCGTTGGGCCGGAACCGGTAGATGATGTTGGACTTGGCGCCGCCCCAGGGGTTGAAGTTGGGGAACAGCAAGTAGTTGATGGCGTCCAGCAGTTCGGTGTCCGGGGTCCGCGAGAAGTCCTGCGTCGAGGTGGCCGCGAGCTGCTCGCGCATCCGCTCCGCGAGGACCTGGCGGGCGGTGCCGCCGGGCGGGATCGCGGGGAGTTCGTCGCCCTCCTGCCGTACCAGGTCACGGCCCTGGGCGGCGGAGTAGAAGGCGCGCGAGTCGTAGAAGGTCTCCAGGACGTCCTCCTCCGTGACGGAGTCCGCCACGTGCGGGCTGGGCGCGCCCTGGATGTTGATCATCCGGTTCCAGTTGGGCTGGTCCGCCATCACGTCGTACTGGGAGTTGGCGTCGGCGAGCCACGGCAGCATCTGGGGGTGTGTGGCGATGACGTGGAAGGACTCGATGAACGCGTCCTGGGCGACCTTCCAGTTGCAGGGCAGCACCTTGGCGATGTGCAGCGACTTGTAGCGGTTCTCCAGCGGCCAGATGTAGTAGTCGTCGAAGGTGCCGCGGTAGCTGTCGAAGGACTCCGCGTACGGGTCCATGTTGATGAAGACGAAGCCGCGCCAGCTGGCGACCCGGGCCTCGGGGAGGGTGAACTTCTCCGGGGTGACGTGCGGGAAGTCCCAGGCGCAGGGCGGGGTCTGCATCGTGCCGTCGAGGTTCCAGGCGAAGCCGTGGAACGAGCAGCGGAACTCGCTCACATTGCCGCCGCCGGTGCGCAGTTTGCGTCCGCGGTGCAGGCACACGTTGACGAAGGCGCGGATCTCGTCGGGGGCCGTACGTACGACGATGAGGGAGTCGTCGCCGATCTCGTAGACCTCGTGGTCGCCGACCTCGGGGATCTCGCTCTCCAGACAGGCGAACTGCCAGACGCGCCGCCAGACCTGCCGCATCTCGCGTTCGGCCCACTCACGGGAGGTGAAGCGTGCGGTGTCGATGTCCTCGCTGCCGAGGGGGTCGTTCCGCTCGAACCTCAGGGCGGGCGGGACCGGGCGGCTGTCCTGGTCGAGGTAGTCCTGGACGCTGGGCCCGGGGCACCGCGCGGTACCCAGCTCCGACGTTTCGTCCATCATCTCTCCTCCGGCAGAAACTTTAGAGCGAGTGTAGTTACGGGTTGCGGTGCGGAGCAACACTCTCGACCACGAATCAGGACGGCATCAGCCGAGGTCAGCACGGAATAAGGCAGGGGGCGCAGAAAATTCTCGACGCTTCCCCTCCCCAAGGGCGCGGCGGCGTGTCACACTCCGACCCACTTGAGGCTGTAGTGCCTCATAAGTTTCTCCGCGCCGGGACGGCTTTGGGCCGGCTCGGTGCCAGCGCCGCGGGGACCTCACCCAGGCGGCCCGCGCCGTACCCCACGCCGGCGATCGACGCACCCTCATACCTGTCGCCGTGCCGTTCCGCACCGCGGGTCTCGGCAGCCCAGGCGCCACACCACGGGAGTTCTCAACGATGAGTTCCAGACCCGGTCGCGCGGTCCGCCGCGCCCTCACCGCGATCGTCCCCGCCGCCGCCCTGCTCACTGTGACGGCCTGCGGGAGCGGCACCACTCCGGCCGCCGGCTCCTCGCAGGCGGCGGCACCCGGCTCCCCCGGCCTGACGGCGGCCCGCACGGCTCTGAAGACGTACGCGGAGCGCCCGACCGCGATCTCCGTCACCCAGCCCGTCGGCAAGCCCATCCCCAAGGGCAAGAAGATCGACTTCATCCTCTGCGGCGTCCAGTCCTGCAAGGACCTCGCCGACTTCTTCACCCAGGCCGCGGGGCAACTCGGCTGGAAGGTGAAGCAGATAGCCACCCAGGGCACACCGGAATCCGTCCAGGCGGCCTACGAGCAGGCCGTGCGCGACAGGCCGGACGCCGTGGTCGCCTCCGGCTTCCCGCGCGCGGTCTACAGCAAGGAGCTGGCACAGCTGAAGGCGGCCGGCATCCCGGTCATCCAGTCGAACGCCGACGACGTGGTGGGGGACGGCATCTCCCTGCTGAAGAACGGGCCCAAGGACGTCGGTGTCCAGGGCCGCATGCTCGCCTCGTGGGTGGTGTCGAACAGCGGCGCCAAGGCGGACACCGTGTACTTCGATCTGCCGGCCTACACGATCCTCAAGCCCGTCAAGGACTCCTTCGCGGCCAACTACAAGCAGTGGTGCGCCGGTTGCGCGCTCGACAACGTCGACGTGCCCATCACCGCGGTGGGCAAGGACATGCCGGACCGCGTGGTGTCCTATCTCCGGTCACACCCGAAGGTGACCCATGTCGTCTTCTCCCTCGGCCTGCTCAACGTGGGCGTGCCCGCCGCGCTGAAGACCGCCGGCATCACCGGCAAACACATCGTCGTCAACGTCGGCGACGCGCAGAACTACCAGTACATCCAGAGCGGTCTCACCGACGGCGCGATGGCGCTCAACTCCCACGAGACCGCCTGGCTCCAGGTGGACGCGCTGGCCCGGCGCTTCACCGGCCAGTCCATGGCCGTCGACCAGAAGGCGGCCCTGCCCAACATGCTCGTCACCAAGGACAACCTGCCGTCCGCCGACGGCGACTTCCCGATCGTCGAGAGCTACCAGCAGCAGTTCAAGGCGCTCTGGGGCCTGAGTTGACCCCGACGACCGCCGTCGGCCCGAGCCGGCGGCGGCCCCCTCCCGCCCGGGGACGGAGAACCCGTCGTGACTGACACCCCGTCAAAGACCCGCTACGTCACGGACGGCGCGGTCCGGCAGACGGACCGGCCGATACTGCGGGTGGCCGCGCTGTCGAAGAGATTCGGCGGCACCCAGGCACTGACCGACGTGGATCTCGAGGTCGCACCCGGCGAGATCCACGCCCTCATCGGCCCCAACGGCTCCGGCAAGTCCACCCTCATCAAGATCCTCGCCGGCTACCACCACGCGGAGCCCGGCGCGGTGGCGGAACTCGACGGCGAGTCCTTCGACCTCGGCCACGCCACCACCTCCCGCCACGACCGGCTGCGCTTCGTCCACCAGGAACTGGGCCTGGTGGGCGAGTTGAGCGCCATCGACAACCTGGCCCTCAGCCACGGCTTCGCCCGCACGGCCCTGGGCAACGTCGACTGGCCGCAGATGTCGAGGCGCACGAGCGCCCTCGTCGAACGGTTCGGCGTCGACATCGACGTACACCGTCCGCTGGCGCAGGCGACCCCCGTCCAGCGCACGGTGGTGGCCATCGCCGCCGCGCTCCAGGGCTGGGAGGGCGGCCGCGGTGTCCTGGTCCTCGACGAGCCGACCGCCGTGCTTCCGCCCGGCGAAGTGGCCCGTCTCTTCGACATCGTGCGGGAGATCCGGGACGCCGGAGCCGGAGTCCTGTACGTCTCGCACCGCATGGACGAGATCTTCGCGCTCGCCGACCGGGTCACCGTCATCCGCGGCGGACGCCGCATCGCCACCCGCCCGGTCGCCGAACTCACCCCCCGCTCCCTCACCGAACTCATGGCGGGCGAGGACACGGGAACCGCGACCGGCACGGGGCACCGTCCGGCGCGCTTCCCCCGTCCCACCCCCGCCGTACTGGAGGTTCGCGGCCTGCGGGCCGGACCGCTGCGAGGAGTCGACCTCGACCTGGCCCGGGGCGAGCTCCTGGGCATCACCGGTCTGGTCGGCTCCGGGCACGAGATCGTGCCCTACGCGGTGTGCGGCGCCCATACCGGACCGGTGAGCGGCCGGCTACGGCTGCCGGAACGCTCCGACCGATGGACCGAGGCGCGCGACGCCGACACCCTGGGCCTGCCCATGGTCCCGGCGGACCGGGCGACCGAGGGAGTCATCGGCGACTTCTCGGTCGGCGAGAACCTCACCCTCCCGCTCCTGCAACGCCTGCGCGCGAGGATCGGGCGGCTGCCCCGGCGCCGCGAGTCCGCCCTGGTCGAGGAGTGGATCGCAAGGGTCGGGGTGCGCACGGCCGGCCCCGGCGCCCGGATCACCACCCTGAGCGGCGGCAACCAGCAGAAGGTCGTCATGGCCCGCTGTCTGGCCCAGCGCCCGCCCGTGCTGGCGCTGTGCGAACCCACGGCCGGCGTGGACATCGCCACCCGCCTGCAGCTCTACGACCTGATAGGGCGGCAGGCCGAGGAGGGCATGGGCGTCATCGTCTGCTCCTCCGACACCCAGGACCTGCTCGCGCTGTGCACCCGCGTCCTGGTGGTACGGGACGGCCGGATCGCACGGGAGATCAGCGGCCGGGACATCACCGAGCGCGCGCTCGTGCACGCGATGGAAGGAACCGAGTGAGATGACATCGACCCCGACCCGGGCGGTGGAACGACCGCCCTCCGCAGCGCGGAGGTCCGCGCCGTTCCTTTGGGGGACGCCGGTCCGACGGGCGGTGGCCGCCGTGTCGTTCCGGAACATCGGCGCCGTGTACGTGTGGCTGGTCATCGTCGTGATCTTCTCCGTCTGGGCGCCGGACACCTTCCCGACCGTCATCACGGTCAAGCAGGTGCTGAACGGCAACGCGGTGGCCGGCCTGGTGGCACTGAGCGTCGTACCGCCCCTGGCCGCACGCGTCTTCGACCTGTCGGTCGCCTACACCATGTCGCTCACCAGCGTGCTGACCGCCCGCTTCCTGGTCTCCGCCGGACTCGGTCCCGGTGTGGCGGTGACCCTGGCGATGACGGCCGCACTGCTGGTGGGAGTCGTCAACGGGATCGTGGTCGTGTTCCTGCGCGTCGACTCGTTCATCGCCACCCTGGCCACCGGCGCGCTGATCCAGTCGCTGATCACCATGGTCACCGACGACAGCTCCATCACCGGTGTGCAGTTGCTCGCCAAGCCGTTCGCGAGCATCGCCCAGCTCGACGCCGGCGGCATCACGCTGCCGGTGCTGTATCTGCTGCTCGCCGCGCTGACCATCTGGTTCCTGCTGGAACACACCGCCACGGGACGCCGGTTGTACGCGACCGGCTTCAACGCCGACGCGGCCCGGCTGCAGGGCGTGCGCACCGACCGGCTGCGCTTTCTGACCCTGGTGGCCTCCGCGCTGCTCTCCGGTTTCGCCGGCGTGGTCTTCGCGTCCTCGGTCGGTTCCGGATCACCGACCGCGGGCACCCCGTATCTGCTGTCGGCCTACGCCGCCGCCTTCGTCGGGGCGACCCAGTTGCGCGCGGGCCGCTTCAACGCCTGGGGCACCGTGCTCGCGGTCCTGCTGCTCGGCACCGGAATCACGGGACTGGGGCTGGCCACCAGCGCCCAGTGGGCCGCCAGCCTGTTCACCGGCTCCGTCCTCATCGTGGCACTGGTCCTGACGGGTGGCCGGCTCACCCTGCCCGCCGTTCTGCGCCGCCGGAGGGGAAGCCACTCGCGTGTCGGCTCCGAGGCCCCCTCGGAGGGCGACGCCCTGCCCGCTGTCGACAAGGAGACGGAAGAATGAAGGCTGTGCAGTACCGGAGGGTCGGACAGGCCCCCGAGGTCGTCGAGGTTCCCGAGCCCCGACCGGGGCCGGGGCAGGTGCTGTTGAAGGTGACCGCGGCGGGGCTGTGCCACTCCGACCTGGCCGTCATGGGATGGCCGGAGGAGCAGTTTCCCTACTCGCTGCCGATGACGCTCGGTCATGAGGGTGTCGGCACCGTCGCGGCGGTGGGCAGCGGGGTCACCGCGGTCGCGGAAGGCGACGAGGTGGCGGTGTACGGCCCCTGGGGCTGCGGGCAGTGCCCCAAGTGCGCGGTGGGCAAGGAGAACTGCTGCCCGCATGCCGCCGGGCTCGGCATCCTGCCGCCGGGACTCGGCTCTCCGGGTGCGCTCGCCGAGTACATGCTGGTGGACTCGCCCCGTCATCTCGTGCCCCTGAACGGACTGGACCCGGTGCAGGCCGCCCCGCTCACCGACGCGGGGCTGACGCCCTACCACGCCATCAGGAAATCGCTGCCCAAGCTGGTCCCGGGCAGCACGGCGGTGGTCATCGGAGTCGGCGGCCTGGGGCACCTGGCCGTGCAGCTGCTGCGCGCCCTGACACCGGCCACGGTGGTGGCCCTCGATGTGAGCAAGGAGAAGCTGGAGCTGGCCCATGCCGTCGGCGCCCACGAGACGCTGCTCTCCGACGGAGCGGCGGCCGCACGGGTGCGGGAGCTCACCGGCGGCCTCGGAGCGGAGGTGGTCCTGGACTTCGTGGGCGCCGAGGCGACGCTCGCCGTGGCCGCGGCCGCGGTGGCCGTGGAGGGGGATGTGACGATCGTCGGCCTCGGCGGAGGCACCCTGGCGGTCGGCTTCGGCGGCGGGCTGCCGTTCGAGGTCTCCGCCTCGTTCCCCTACTGGGGCGGCCGCCGGGAGCTCATGGAGGTGGTCGAGCTGGCCCGGCAGGGTCTGGTCTCCTCGCACGTCGAGACCTTCACCCTCGACGAGGCGCCCGCGGCCTACGAGCGTCTGCACGCCGGTGACATCAACGGCCGGGCGGTGGTGCTGCCGCAGGCGTGAGCCGCCCCCGCGCGGGGCCGGTGCCCGAGTTCGACTCAGGCGCCGGCCCGCTCCTGTGCGGGGCTGCGGCCGGTCACCGCCCGTTCCACGCAACGCCCGAGGACCGTCAGGAACTCCGGCGTCTCCCAGGGCCCCCGGTCCACGCGCCCCGTGTCGGCCACACCCAGGTCCTGGATGTCGTAACGGCCCCGGCAGTGCCCGAGGGTGAAGTAGCAGACCTCACCGAGACCGTGCCGCTTGAGGTACAGCACCGGTCGGGGCGCGCTGTCGAGGGCCGCGGTGTCTCCCTCGGCGAAGCCGCGGCAGGGGCCGGTGTACTCGGCGTGGAGCAACACGTCCAGCTCGCCGTGCAGTTCGCAGACGTACAGCTCGTCGGTGACGGTGAACGGGCCGATCCCGGCGACCAGCGGATGGCCGGGATCGGAGACGCGCACCTCGTACGGCTCGATCGGCGGGTGGGCCAGGAACTGGCTGCCGAGCACCTGAGCCAGTTCCCCGAGGAGCCGTGGGGTCGTGAACTGCCGTGTCCCGCCGTGCGCCGACGGCTCGATCACGGCGTTGGTGCCGTGCAGGGCGAGCCAGCGGCCACCCCGCTCGACCAACCGGGCGAGCGCGGCCCGCTGCGCCGGGCGGGGCCGGACGTCGCAGGTGTAGGTGAGCAGCAGGTCCGCCCGGTCGAGGTCGTCCACACAGTCGTAGTCCTGGTGGACGGTCGTGCGGACCCTCGGATGCTCGGCGAGCAGTTCCAGCAGCCGCAGCCGCGCGTGGTCGAAGTCGTGCCAGCGGCCACCGCACACGAGTACGGCGTCCAGACGGCCTGCCGGGCCCGCCACGGCTCAGTACTGGACGCGGGTGAGCAGCCCGCCGTCCACCACGAGGTTGACCCCGACGCAGAAGGAGCCGGTCCGCCCGAGCAGGAACGCCACCGCCGCGGCCACGTCCTCCGCGGTGCCGTAGCGGCCGATCGGAAGCTTGGCGAGCACCTCCTCGTAGACCTCCGGACGGCTGGTGCGGATGGTCTCCCAGGCGCCGCCGGGGAAGTCGATCGGGCCGGGGGAGACGGTGTTGACGCGGATGCCCTTCGGTGCGAGGGCGTGGGCGAGGGCGGAGGCGTGCTGGACGACGGCCGCCTTGAGCGCGGAGTAGGAGTTCGCCCCGGCCGGGCGCGCGGTGTCGGAGGCGTTGGTGGTGCCGATGGCCACGACGGCGGCCCGGTCGGAGGCCTCCAGATGGGGCAGGGCGGCCTCGACGAGTCCCGCGAACGGGATCAGGTCTCCGCGCAGGCTGGCTTCCCAGGACTCGGGGCCCTTCACATTGCCCGCCGACACGTTGGACACCAGCAGGTCCAGCCCGCCGAGTGCGCCGGCCGCCCGCTCCACGAAGCCGGCGAGGGCGGCCGGGTCGGTGACGTCGACCGCCGCCTCGAACACGGTGGCGCCCTCGGCGCGCAGTTCGGCGGCGGTCTTGGCCAGTCCTTCCTCGCCACGGGCGCACAGCGCCAGGGCGCAGCCCTCGGCCGCCAGTGTCGCGGCGATCGCCCGGCCTATGCCCCGGCTCGCACCGGTCACCAGCGCCTTGGCGCCCGTCAGTCCCAGATCCATCGATGTCACTCCTTTGTGTGTGCCGAGACGAGGCGTGGTGCCTCAGTTGCCGGGGAGCTGCGAGAACGGCACCCGGTCCACCCGGGGCTCGGGCGGCAGCCCGAGCACCCGTTCGCCGATCAGGTTGCGCTGGATCTGATCGGTGCCTCCGGCCAGTCGGTAGCCGGGCGCGCCGAGGAGATGCTCGGTCCAGGCGAAGGTGCCCGGTTCCCCGGTGTCGGCGCTGATCCGGGCCCCCATCACCTCGGCGGCGACCTGCCCGGTGCGGGTGAGCAGTTCGGAGGCCATGAGTTTGGTCAACGACGCCTCCGGGCCCGGGCGGCCGCCGGCCGCGCTCGTCCTGGCGACGCGTTCGACGGTCGCCGCGCGCAGGGCGGCACGGATGTACAGGTCGGCGAGGCGCTGGCGGACCAGCGGGTCCTCGGTGCGCCCGAGGGAGCGGGCGAGTGCGAGGACGTCCGTGAAGGTGCCGCCCTTGCGGCGGTTGCCGCTGCCGGAGGCGGTGCGTTCGAAGGCGAGGGTGGCGGTGGCGACCTCCCAGCCCTGGCCCGGCCGGCCGATCCGGAGCCGGTCGGGGACGCGTACGCCGCTGAGGAAGACCTCGTTGAAGGAGGCGCCGCCGCTCATCTGGCGGATGGGGCGCACCTCCACTCCGGGCGCGTCCATGGGCACCAGGAAGGCGGTGATTCCGGCCTGCTTGACGACGTCCGGGTCGGTGCGGGCCAGCAGCAGACCGTAGTCGGCGAACTGGGCGCCCGAGGTCCACACCTTCTGACCGTCGATCACCCACTCTTCGCCGTCCTGCCGGGCGCGGGTGCGCAGGGCCGCGAGGTCGGATCCGGCGCCGGGCTCGCTGAAGAGCTGGCAGGCCAGCAGGTCGGTGCGCAGGAAGGCGCGCGCGTGGTCGTGGCGCTGCTCGGCGGTCCCGAACAGGGAGACGGCCATCGCGACCAACCGCACGGTGACGCTGATCAGTTCGGTGGACGGCGGTACCTCGAAGGCCGACTCCTCCTCGGCGAAGGCCGCCGCATGGGCGGCGGTCAGACCCGCGCCGCCCTTGTCCACGGGGAGGGTGAGCGCCTGGTAGCCGGCGTCGAACCGGGCTCGCTGGTAGGCGCGGCAGCGTTGCAGCAGCAGGCGTTCCTCGTCCTGGGGAAGGTTGTGGAACACGGCGAGGTCGGCGGCCTCCGTGGCCGAGTCCGGCGCCCGTGCCGGTTGCAGCACGGTGGCCAGCCACTGCCGGACCTGGCTGCGCCATGCGTCCGGATCCAGCTCGGACATGGCTCCTCCTTGGACACTTACCAGACGGTGGATTTAGAAACCGAGTGCGGGCAGCACTCCCGCCACCCGCTGAATCAGGCGGTAATGACTCCGCTCAGGATCAGAGTGTTCCGCACTTTCTTGATAAACGCTACAGTCTCAGCATCTCCTCTCCCCTGATATCGGGAGAGGCCCGAGGAGCCGCCGGAGGAGCCATGTCGCTGCTGCCACTCGACCGTCGCGCCCAGGAGTCACCCGACGAGCCCGCCCTGGCGGACGACCTGGACGTCCTGTCCTGGTCCCGCCTCGCCGACCAGGTGACGCGGACGGCGGCCCGACTGCTGGAGCTGGCGCCCGGCCCGGAGGACCGGATCGCCGTCCTCGGCGACAACGCGATCCCGACCCTGGTGGCCCATCTGGCCGGCCTGCGCGCCGGAGTGGGGACCGTGGCCACGTCCCGGAACCTCACCTCGGGCGAGCTCGTGGACCAGATCATCGACGCGGGCGCGACCGCGATCATCGCCGGACCCGTCGGCGCGGGCGCCGCCCTCGACGCGGCCCGGGAACTGGGCCTGCCCGTGGTGGTGCACGGAACCCCGGCCCTCGGCCACGCCTTCGACTGGGACAGGTGGCTGGCCGCCGCACCCGCCGCGCCCGCCCTCCCCGCGGGCCGGCCCGCCCGGCCTCCGCTCGTCTACACCTCCGGAACCACCGGACGGGCACGCGGCACCGAAGTGCGCTGGGTCGGCGAACCGGTCGCGGACAGCTCCGCCTACCTCGCCGCCATGTCCGCACGGCCCGGATTCCCTCCGGGACCGCACCTGGTGTGCGGTCCCCTGCAGCACAACGCCCCGCTGACCTCACTTCGGCATCTGGCGGCCGGTCAGCCGGTGGTCGTGCTCGGCAGATACGACGCCGAGACGTTCCTGAGCCGCGTGCAGAAGTGGCGGGCGTCCTCGACCGTGATGGTGCCCACCCACTTCCAGCGGCTGCTCGCCCTCCCGGACGAGGTCCGCGCCCGCTATGACGTCTCCAGCCTGCGGCAGGTCTCCCACACCGGCTCCGCGTGTCCGCCAGACGTGAAGCGCGCCATGATCGACTGGTTCGGTCCCGTGCTCACCGAGTCGTACGGCGCCAGCGAAGCGGGCACCGTGGCACGCATCAGCAGCACCGAGTGGCTGGCCCACCCGGGCTCGGTAGGACGTGCACGGCCCCCCTTCGAGGTCCTGGTCACCGACGACGACGGCCGGCGACTGCCGCCCGGCGAACCAGGACTGCTGGCCTTCCGGGCCCCCGAGGACCAAGGCGTCCGCTACCACGCGGACCCGGACAAGACCAAGGCCGCCTACCTCTCCCCCGGTGTCTTCACCCTCGGCGACATCGGCTACGTCGACGCGGACGGCTACATCTTCATCACCGACCGGGCCGCGGACGTCGTGGTCTCCGGCGGCGTCAACCTCTACCCGGCCGAGAGCGAGGCCGTACTGCGACAGCACCCGGCGGTCGCCGAGGTCGCCGTCATCGGCGTGCCCGACCCGGACTTCGGCGAGTCCCTGCGGGCGCTCGTCGTGGCCGCGGACGAACCGCCGGCCGACGAACTCGACCGCTTCTGCCGCGAGCGCCTCGCCGCCTACAAGTGCCCGAAGTCGTACGAGTTCGTCCCCGAACTCCTGCGCAACGCGATGGGCAAGCTCGACAAACGCGCGATGCGCCGACCCTACTGGGCCTCTGAACGGACCATCGCCGGCTGAGCCCGCGCACCTCTGCCCGCTCCCCCTGCGCCCGCTCCCCCTGTGCGCGCTCACGTCGTGCCCGCTCCCCCCTGCGAAGGACCACCATGACCGAACTCCTCCTCATCCGGCACGGCCTCCCGCTGGCCGGTGTGTTCGACCCGGGGCTGGCCCCGCAGGGCATCGCCCAGGCCGAACATCTCGCCGCCTGGCTCGCCCACGAGGACCTCGACGCCCTCTACGTCAGCCCGTACCGGCGGGCCCGGGAGACGGCCGCACCCCTGGAACGGCTCACCGGCATGACCGCCACCGTCCTGGACGACCTGCGCGAGTGGGACACGGACGTGTCCCAGCCCTACACACCGCCCGAACAGATCGGCGCCGGCGATCCCCGGGCGGCGGCACTCGCCGAGGGACGTTTCGAGGACTTCGTGCCCGACCTGGACCGGGACGCCTTCCGGGCGCGTGCCGTCCGGGCCATGGACACCATCCTCGACGCCCATCCCGGCGGCCGGGTCGCGGCCGTGTGCCACGGCGGCATCACCAACACCTACCTGGCCACGGTGCTGGGCCTGTCCACCATGTTCTGGTTCCACCCCGACTACACGTCCGTCAGCCGGGTGCGGCGCATGCCCGGCGGCCGGGTCGTGCCGCACTCGGTCAACGAGACGGCCCATCTGATCGCCGCCCGTGCCGTGGACGCCGGCACACCCGCCTGAACCCGTCCCACACCCCAGGAGGTCCCGGCCATGCCCGGATCCGTCATCGTCGCCGGTACCAGAACGCCCGTCGGCAGACTGCTGGGCGCCCTCGGCTCCCTGTCCGCGGTCGACCTCGGCGCCCACGCCATCCGCGCCGCCCTGGCCGCCGTAGACCTGGATCCGGCAGCCGTGGAAGCCGTCGTCATGGGCCATGTCGTCCAGGCCGGAGCCGGCCCCAACCCGGCACGCCAGGCCGCGGTCCAGGCCGGCGTCCCCTTCTCCGTGCCCGCGAGCACCGTCAACAAGCTCTGCCCGTCCGGACTGCACGCCATCGCCCTGGCCGACCTCATGATCGCCTCGGGGCGTCACGAAGTGGTCGTGGCAGGCGGCATGGAGTCCATGTCGAACGCCCCCCACCTGCTGCGCGGAGCCCGCACCGGCTGGAAGTACGGTTCGACGGCGGTGGAGGACGCCCTCGACCGCGATGCGCTGGTCTGCGCCTTCGACGGCGTCTCCATGGGGGCGGCGACCGAGCGCTACCAACAGCCGTACGACCTGACCCGCGAGGAACAGGACGACTACAGCGCGCTCTCCCATCAAAGGGCCGCCCACGCCCAGGAGTCGGGGGCGTTGTCGGAGGAGATCACCCCCGTCACCGTTGCCGGGCGCCGGGGCGAGACGGTGGTCGACGCCGACGAGGGCGTACGGCCCGGGACCACCGGCGAGAGCCTGGGGCGCCTGAGGCCGGCCTTCTCCGGCACGGGCACCATCACGGCGGGCAACGCCTCGCAGCTCTCCGACGGCGCCGCGGCCGTCGTCCTGATGAGCGCCGAACGCGCCCGGCGGGACGGCCTGGCCCCGCTCGCCGAGATCGGTGCCTACGGCACGGTCGCGGGCCCCGACCCCTCGCTGCTCGTCCAACCGGCGGGCGCGATCCGCGACGCGCTGTCCCGGGACGGCCGGCTCAAGACCGCCGACCTGGACCTCTTCGAGATCAACGAGGCGTTCGCCTCGGTGGCCCTGGCCTCCGTACGGGAGCTGGACCTCCCCCTGGACAGGGTGAACGTCAACGGCGGGGCGATCGCGCTCGGGCACCCGGTCGGCATGACCGGCGCCCGGCTGGTCCTGACCCTCGCCGCCGAGCTGCGGCGGCGCGGAGGCGGCAGCGGCGCGGCAGCCCTGTGCGGAGGCGGCGGCCAGGGCGACGCACTCCTGCTGCACGTGCCGACACCGGCCTGAACCCGGAGCTGAACCACCATGAACGACCCACTGACCACGGTCGACACGACGCTCACCGTGGAGACCCGCACCCGGGCCGCGGACGACGTCGTCTCCCTCACCCTGCGCCGCCCGGACGGCGGCCCGCTGCCCGCCTGGACCCCGGGCGCCCACATCGACGTGTTCCTGTACGACGGCGAGGGCGGCGAACTGATCCGTCAGTACTCCCTGTGCGGACATCCGGCCGAGCGCGACGCCTGGCGGATCGCCGTCCTGCGCGAGCCCGACGGCCGAGGGGGTTCCGCCTACGTCCACGACCACCTTCACGAAGGCACCGAGGTACGAGTGCGCGGGCCGAGGAACAACTTCCCGCTGCGGCCATCCGAACGCCATCTCTTCATCGCGGGCGGTGTCGGCATCACCCCCGTCCTCCCCATGGTCGAGGCGGCCGAGGCCGCGGGAGCCGACTGGCGTCTGCTGTACGGCGGCCGCACCCGGACCTCCATGGCGTTCCTGGACCGTCTCGCCCCGTACGGGGACCGGGTGCTCGTCCGTCCGCAGGACGAGTACGGCCTGCTGGACCTCGCCACGTTCCTCGGCGCGCCCGAGGAGGGCACGTTGGTCCACGCCTGCGGTCCCGAACCCCTGCTGCGCGCGGTGCAGGAGCGCTGCGCGGCCTGGCCGCCCGGCACGCTGGGCCTCGAACGCTTCGCCCCGGTGGGCACCACCGAATCCGGCCCGGACGACGCCTTCGAACTGGAACTCGCCCGATCCGGGCTCACCCTCACCGTGGCGCCGGACCGTTCGGTGCTCGAAACGCTGGAGGAGGCCGGCGTCGCGGTCGACTTCTCCTGCCGGGAAGGCACCTGCGGCACCTGCGAGACCGACGTGCTCGACGGCACCCCCGACCACCGCGACTCCCTGCTGTCCGAGGACGAACGAGCCGCCGGCGACACCATGCTCATCTGCGTCTCCCGCTCGTGCGGCCCCCGCCTCGTCCTCGACCTGTGACAGCGCTCGTCTCCGCTCGGACAACTACTCATCAGAGAGGACCCCGGATGGACCCCGTTACCCGTCTAGGCGTCGTGGGCTGCGGCCTCATGGGCTCCGGCATCGTCGAAGTCGCCGCCCGCAACGGCGTCGACGTCCGCGTCGCAGAGGCCACGCCCGAAGCGTTCGAGGCAGGCCGGCGCCGACTCACCGCTTCCCTCGACCGCGCCCTCAGGAGTCACAGACTCAGCGAGGAAGAGCGGGACCAGGCTCTGACCAGGGTGTCCTTCACCCGCGACCTCGCGGACATGGCCGACCGTCAGTTCGTCGTCGAGGCGGTCGCCGAGAACCGCGACATCAAGACCGATGTCCTGCGCGCCCTGGACAAGGCGATCGAGGACCCGGCGGCGGTCCTGGCCACCAACACCTCCTCGATCCCCGTCGTCGACCTCGCCGTGGTCACGGAGCGGCCGGAGCGGGTCATCGGCATGCACTTCTTCAACCCCGTGCCCGTACAGCGGCTGGTCGAGCTCATTCCCGCGCTCACCACCGACGCCGGCACGGTGCGCCGCACCCGCGGCTTCGCGGAGCAGTTGGGCAAGCAGGCCATCGAGGCGCCGGACCGTTCCGGCTTCGTCGTCAACGCCCTCCTGGTGCCCTATCTGCTCGGCGCGATACGGATGGTGGAGTCCGGGTCGGCACGGCCGGAGGACATCGACCGGGGCATGGAACTCGGATGCGCCCACCCCATGGGGCCGCTGCGCCTGCTCGACCTCATCGGCCTCGACACCGCCCAGGCCGTGGCCGAGTCGATGTACGAGGAGTTCAAGGAGCCGCTGTACGCCCCGCCCGCCCTCCTGCGCCGCATGGTCGCCGCGGGGCACCTCGGCCGCAAGAGCGGTCGCGGCTTCCACGTCTACGACGCCTGAACCGGCGCCGGCCGCCTGCGGCGGGGCTCCGCTCCCCCGCTTCACCTGATCAAGTCCCGCCCGACGTCACCTCCATGGGGACCTCCGCCAGGACCGGACCGGCGCCGCACGAAGCTCAGGGCCACGTAGCCCTGTGCCGCACGAAGCTCACAGCCACGTAGCCCTCGCCCGGGGCCGGAGGCCTGTTCCAGGGGCGGGTGCGGAAGGTGTGCAGGCGTCCGCGCGCGAGGGCGAAGCGCGGAAGGCGGACGTCGAACTCGGCGGCCAGCGCCTCCAGCGCGCGACGCTCACCCAGCCGCTCCTCGTCGAGCCCGTGTTCGGCGAAGAGCCGAGCCGGATCCAGCCCGGCGGGCACGTTCCCCCGGCTGCTGATCGCGCCCGCGCCTCCCCGCACGGTGATCGCGTAGCTCTCCTCGCCGTTCTCCGCGACGGACAGATGGAACAGCCCTCGACGCACACCGCCGACGGGCTCGCTCCACACCGTCACCGCTCGGGTGCCCCGGGAGGCCGGTATGCCGGGGCAGACGAAGCGCCGCTCGTCGAAACCGGCGCCCGGCCCCGGTTCGAAGGCGAAGCTCCACTCCGCGCCGGCGCGGCCGACGGCGGTCAGGGCCTCGTCGGCCCACGCCGAGCCGTCGCGCTCCCTGCGGAAACGCCTCGCCGCGTCCCACAGTGTCGTCGGCTCGTTCAGCGCCGTGCCGTCCTCGGCGCCGACGAGAGCGGGCAGTTCGGCCGGCTCCACTCCTTCCACGAGCAGGAATCTGTACGACACCAGGAAGTTGCCCGGATCCCCGTCCGCCAGCCACGCCATCCCCGCCGGATCCTGGTCCGCCGCCGGGGTGGGTGCCTCGCCCGGTTGTCCGGCGCGGGGCGTGGCCAGCAGCTCCCGGCCCCGGTCCGGTGTGAGCACGGGGCCGAGTATCGGGTCGGCGGTCAGGCCCACCGGGGCGAGGTGTTCCGGGCCGAGCGGCCGCCAGTGGGACAGGGCGGCGCGCAGGGTGTGCCAGGCCGCGTCCGTGTCACCCCAGCGCGCCTGCTCCCGCGCCGCCTCGACGGCCCGCCCGAAAGGACCCTCGGACGTATGGCGGAAGGTGCCGTCCGCGGCCTGCCGCAAGGCCTCGGAGGCCCTCGAACGAACGGTTTCCGGAGCGCCGGCCAGCTGCTGCGAGAAGGAACTTTCGTCCCGTCGGTGTCGTACGTGCTGCGCCGCCAGCACCGGCACCAACTCGGGCGCGTACAGCGGATCGGCCGCGAGTCCGTGGAAGGAGACCGAGTACGTCTGTCCGAGCAGGTGGCGGATCTGGTCACGCAGGGCGCTCGCCCGGGGCCTGCCGTAGGCGATCGCCTCCGCCAGGACCGCCGAGGCGTGCTCGTACCGACCTCCCAGGGCGTCCAGGCGGGCAGCCTCGACCGACGCGTCCAGGGCTTGTGTCGTCTCGTTGACGAACACCCTGCCCGCCCGCTGCGCGATGTCGACCTGCAGGCTGTGGAACTCCCGGTGCATCGCCTCCATGAACGCGCGGAACGACGCGTACCGTTCGGGCGGGCTCGCGCGCCATGACGCCCAGGTGTACACGGCCCATTCGCCCGCGTCGTCGACGTCGCCCGGGTCCAGCAGGACGTAGACCATGTCGGACTCCACGTCCAGTTGCAGCGCCCGTCCCCACATCCCGGCGAGCAGCTCCTCCTCGGGGGTGGGAGAACCGTCCAGCTCTCCGGGGAAGTACTCCGAAAGACCCGCCGCGTCCTCATGCCGGCGGACCTGGTCCGTCCCGGCGAGCAGCCACACGAAGCCGCCCGCGTGCCGCCAGCCGTCGGTCGCCGCGAGAAACGACCGGTAGGACGGCGGCAGGCGTAGCCCGAGCCGCTCCTCCAGGGCGCGGATGCGCTCCTCGGACGCGGGCGGGAAGCCGAGCCACCGCGGTCGCAGGGGCTCCTCGTCCTGTGCGTCCGCCCACTCCTGGCTCCACCGCGCCAGGAAGGACTGCCAGTCGTCGATCGTCCGTGTCATGCCGGAAATCCTGACAGGCAGCACTGACAATGCTCCCCCGCGCCGGCGATCACGCCTGACGGGCCCTCACCGTACCGAGCCGCGGCGGGAGTTCACTTCGCCGAGCGCGGCGGGAATTCACCTACGACCTCTGGCGCACCGCACGTGTCATCGGATATGTCATGCCTCGGTCATCATCGGCACGCCCGTGCCGGAGTGAAGGGAAACCCCCCGTGCGTCTGCGCCCCTTGCGCGTCCTGTGCTGTTCCGCCGCCCTCGCCCTGTCCGTGCCCGCGCTGCTGCCCGGCACGGCATCGGCGGCGGTACCCGCCACCTCGGTCTATCTGCAGAACTACACCACCGGCCGCAACGCCGCCGACAGCAGCGGAACCGTCGCCGCGCACAACCCCAAAGGCAACGAGGACCACCAGCAGTGGACCCCGGTCGCCGTCAGCGGCGGCTACCAGTTGCGGAACGCCGACGAGTCCGGCACCTGCCTGGGCCGCAGCGGCACCTCCGCGGTCACCGCCGCCTGCGGCGCGGACGGCACCACCTGGTCGATCAGCGCCGGTGCCGACAGCACGTACACCATCACCGCCCCCGGCACCTCGCAGTACCTGACCGGCTCCGCCTCCGACGCCGGCGTCGTACAACTCGGTTCCTCGGGCGACCTGGCCCGCTGGTACCTCACCCCGGTCGGCTACGCCACCTCGGCGATGCCGTCCGCCGACACCCGCACCCTGGACCAGGTCACCTTCCTGACCGCGCACAACGCCTTCGCCAACGGCGTAGACGGCAACTTCGCCACGTTCCCGGTCAGCTGGTTCCCCAACCAGAACTACGGCGTCAGCCGCCAACTGGCGGACGGGGTACGCGGGTTCATGCTCGACGACTACACCGTCAACGGACAGGCCGTGCTCTGCCACAACAGCTGCGACGGCGTCAGCGGCCCCGTCCCGCTCGCCACCGACCTGCAGCGCATCGTCGACTTCCTCAAGGCCAATCCCGGCCAGTTCGCGACCGTCTTCCTGGAGGACTACGCCTCCTCGGACGTGCTGAGGTCCTCCCTCGCGTCCGTGAACAGCCTCTCCGACGTGCTGTACCGGCCCGACCAGGAGGGCGTCGCCACCAAGGGCTGGCCGACCATGGCCGATCTCGCCGCCCGCGGCAAGCAGTTGCTGGTGTTCAGCGACCGCACACGGGCGAGCGACACCGCGAACGGCTGGGCCACCCGCGACACCTTCGGGGTGATGTACCAGCGCGAGTGGACCGTGGAGAACTACTGGTCGATGGGCGGCGGAATCGGCGACTCGGACTGGTCCTGTTACAGCCGCTGGGACACCAGGCCCCTCACCACGGACTCCGCGGCCTTCCATCCGCTGTTCGTGATGAACCACTTCCGCGACTACACCATCGGCTCCACCGCACAGACCGACAACGGCAAGCTCCTCAACCGCGCGCAGAACTTCTGCACACCCGCCGCCCGCAAGAAGCCCAACTACCTGGCCGTGGACCGCTACGACCTGGGTTCGCCGAGCCCGCTCAGCACGGTCGGCACCCTCAACACGTACATCCTCACGCCGGGGCAGTGAGCCGGCCCGGTGCGCGGGCGCACACCCGCAGAGCGCGGCGTGTGCGCCCGGGCACCGGAATCCGCCGGTTGGCGTGCCGTTCCCCCGTACGGGTACTCGGCGACCGTCCGGAAGGAGACCGACGTCGCGACCACGCGGCCGGCGGTGCCGGGGAAACGCGCCGAACATGACTGACAGCCCCGCGGCGATGCTGTCGCACCTGCTGCAGGCCGGCCACACCGCGACGCCACGACACCACCGCCGGGATCACCGCACCGGCTGTTGCTGTACACCGACGGCGTGACGGCTGCACGTGACGCACGCGGCACCCAGTTCGGCCCGGAACGGTTCATCGACTTCGTCCGCCGCCATCACTCCGGACTGCACACCCTGCACGAAACCTGCGCCGACTGATGGCGGCCGTGCGACCTCGGCCGACCGGGTCGTCACAAGACCTTCACACGGATCGGCCGCTGATCCCGGACGGCTCGGCAACCCGGTCACCCAACGCCGACCGGAAGGGACCCCGTGGTGATCGCCGTCGCTGTGTCGCTGCTGCCCGTCATGAGTCTGTTGCTCTACAGCATGGACCGCATCGAGGACCGGCTGCGAGGCGAGCCGCGGCCGGCGCGCCGCGCGCGGATCCGTCATCTGCGACTCGTCCACAGCACGAGCCGCCCACCGGCCGGACACGACCGGCCCGGTCGGTCCGGACGCCGTCTCGACGCGGCCTGACCCCACGCACCGCCCGCCGACAGCTCCCGTACGAAAGACGCTCCCGCCATGTCCGACCAGCACGCGGCCGACGCGCTCACGGCCGCAGCAGTCATCGCCTCGATCCTGATCGCCCGGATCGCACTCCTGCGCCACGACGCCCGAGAGGACCACGCCGACCGCACACCCCAGGGCAGCAGCGGCGCCGACGAGCAGCGGACGGCCGCGGATGCCGCCTCTCCCGCGGTGCGAGAGGCCGAGCAGTACGTCCACCGCCGCTGGCAGCAGCTGCGGGCGAGCGCCGACCCGCCCGAGTGAGGGGCCGACGGCACGCGGCGCTCTCGGCCAGGAGTGGTGGACCGTCCCAGCAGGGGCACTCGCTCACCGTCGAACGCGTCCACGACTTGGAGGAGAGCGATGAGTGCTCCGGCACAGAGCCCGGCCATCGGCCCTGAGCGGCACAAGAGGCTCGGCATCTATCTCAACGACCATCTGGCCGGCGCCACGGGCGGTGCCGAGTTGGCGCACCGCGTGGTCCGGGAGCACGGCGGCTCGGCGTACGGCGCCGACCTGCGGAACCTGGCGACCGAGATCTCCCAGGACCGCCGGGCTCTGCTGCGGCTGATGGCAGAGCTGGACATTCCCGCGCGCCGGTACAAGGTGTACGGGGCCTGGCTGGGCGAGAAACTCGCCCGGGCCAAGCCCAACGGCCGTCTGGTGCGCCGTTCCGGCCTCACCCTGCTGGTCGAGCTGGAGGCCATGCGGGTGGGTGTGACCGGCAAGGAGCTGCTCTGGCGCGCCCTGCTCACGATCGCGGCACAGGACCCCCGTCTCGACTCCGACCGTCTGGAGGAGCTGCGTCAGCGCGCGGAACGGCAGCTCGACACGCTGGATTCCCTGCACAGCAGGGCGGCCTCGGCCCGGCTGGCCGTCACGGAGCGCGCACGGGCGATGAACACCGCCGGGTGAACCGGACTGCCCTATCCGTTTTTGGTGGTACGGTGGACACAGGGAACCGGAAAGGCCTATCCGGATGATCCTGAATCGGATAGGCCTTTCCAGATGGTTCCCCTCTCTCCGCCTTCCGAAAGGACCACCATGAGCAGCATCGCCATCATCGGGGCAGGCCCCCAGCTCGGCCTGGCCATCGCCCGCACCTTCGGCGCTCAGGGCTTCGATGTCGCCCTGATCTCCCGCAGCCGCGAAAAGCTCGACACCCTCGTGGGCAAACTCACCGCCGACGGCATCACCGCCGCCGCCTTCCCCGCCGACGTCCACGACCGGGACGCCCTAAGGAAGGCGCTCCAGGACGCCGCCGCGAAGTTCGACGGCATCGACGTCCTGGAGTACTCCCCCGTCGACGGCCTCAGCACCGTCATGACCACTCCCACCCGGACCGAACCGGATCACCTACAGCAGCAGATCGAGTTCCAGCTCTACGGCGCCATCACCGCCACCCGGACGGTGCTGCCCGCGATGCGGGAGGCCGGGGCGGGCACCCTGCTCTACACCACCGGCGCCGGCTCCATCGACCCCGTGCCCCAGGTCGGCAACGTCAACGCCGCGGCGGCGGCACTGCGCAACTGGGCGATCAACCTGCACAAGGAACTGGACGGCACCGGAATCCAGGCCGCCCACATCGGCATCGACGTCTCGATCGGCACCCCGGCCGTCCCCGGGTTCCCGACGGCCCAGCCCGAGGAGATCTCCCCCGTCTACTGGGAGCTGCACACCACCCGGCGCGACCAGGCCGAACTCGTCTTCAGCCGCTGAAAGCACTCGCCCGCGGCCGAGGACACTCCCGAACGCACCGTTCGCGGACGAGCCGGACATCGGGATCACCACCCGCGACGTCACCGTCCCCGGCCCGGAGGGCGCGCCCGACGTCATGGTCCGCGTCTACGCGCCCATCGTCCGCGACGGCCTGCTGCGCTGCCCTGGCATGGATCGCTGAGTCGGGGAGCGAACCGGGCATCGACCCCGACCGGCTCGGCATCGCCGGGGAGAGCGCGGGAGGTGGCCTCGCCGCCGGGGTGACCCTCCTCTCGCGCGACCGCGGCGGACCGGCGCTCTGCTTCCAGTACCTGGGCGTCGCCGAACTCGCCCTCTACCCAGGCGTCCTGCACGGAGGCATCATCCCGCGTCCGCAGTGGGTGAACGAATCCTCACCGACACACTCGCGGCACTCCGTCGCGGCCTCGGGTGCGGGGGCTGACGCACCCCCTCCCCATCCCCTGCCCCACGACGTTTCTGCGAAAGGGTCGCCATGACCAGCATGTCCTTCACGGACGCGGCACGCCTGTGCCTCACCTCCAAGTACGCCACCTTCTCCGGCCGCGCCCGGCGCGCGGAGTACTGGTGGTTCTCACTGGTCTACGTGATCGCCACCGGCGTAGTCCTCGGGCTCGGTTTCGCGACGGAGACGCCTCTGCTGGGCGTCCTCCTCCTGCCGTTCATCGTGCCCATGCTGAGCGTCTCCGTCCGCCGCCTGCACGACACCGGCAGGCCGGGCTGGAGAATGCTCATCGCCCTTGTCCCCATAGCCGGCCCGATCATCTACCTCGTGGGCATGACCGTGGACGGCACCCCGACCGCCAACCGGTACGGCCCCTCCCCCAAGGCCGTGGACACCCTCGCCGCCTGAGCCGCGGACAACAAGGGACTGACGGTGCATCGACCGCGTCTCAGAGGTGTTGCTCTGGTCCGGCGTTGTCGCCGGACCCCGGCCGTGGGGCTAGCGGACGAGCTTCCAGTCCTGCGAACCGTCGTCGGCCGCGTTCTGCAGGGTCAGTGGCGCTCCCGCTGACGCCCCGGTCAGGTAGAGGCTCGTGTTCTTGACGGCCTGGAGCTTGTAGTAGCCGTCCGGCGTCTTGATGAGGTTCCAGCTGCCCGTCGCACTGTTGTCGACCCACTGGCCGATGCGCTGACCGACGGTGGCGTTGCCCGTCCAGATGGCAGCCGCTCGGCCGCCCGACCGGTTCAGCAGGGTCGTACCGCCATTCGGCTCGTCCACCACGTGCCACTGCTGGGTGTCCGGAATGGCCGCCGCTCCGGCGTCCTCCAGGACCACGTCCGGTGTGTCCCCGTTGCCGAGGTTGGCGTCGTTGGTCTTGTTGCCGGTGCCGATGACCTGGCCGGTCTTGCGGTTGACGAGCCGGTAGTAGGTGCCGGCCGAGTCGCCGAGGTCGACCTCGGCGTAGGCGATCGTAGACGTGCCCTGGTTGTTCAGGATCGCGATGCGGCCGGTGTCGTCGACGTACTGGAGGTCGCGGCTGTATCCGGCCGGCGAGGTCGTCTGGTACTCGGTCCAGACACCGTCGCTGCGTCCGCTCTCGTTGACCCACACGTCACCACTGTTCGCCGCGTTGTAGACGAGGCGCCCGTCGGGCAGCCGGATGAGGACCGGGCTGCCGCCGCCCGCGAGCGGGCGGGAGCCGGCGACGACCGGGAGCGAGCCGACCGACATGCCGGTCTGGGTGCCCCGGAAGAACTTCAGCGGGTCGTCGGCGATGACGTACCGGGTGTTGGCCCCGCCGCCCCAGTACTCGAACGTGATCATCCACCGGCCGTCCGACGTGGGAACGACATTGGTCATGCCCGGACGGCCGCCGCCGATCTCGGTCTTGCCGCCGCCCATGTCCTGGACGGACCCGGAGATGTCGACGACGGGGTCGCTCCAGTCGGTGCTTCTGCCGTCCCAGGTCCGGTGCACGAGGATCTGGCCGTGCGAGTCGGTGGCCGTGTCGTTGGCGGGGTCCTTCTTCGGGACGCCGGTGACCGGGTCGAAGCCGGTGTAGTCGTTCTCGTCGGAGTAGTAGCAGACGAGCTTGCCGTCGTAGACCATCAGGTAGGGCTCCCACAGGGGGTCCACCTGCCGGTAGGTGTTGGCGGCGGCGACGTTCTGTCCGATCGCGCCCGCGCTGCCGCCCTGCCATCCTCCGGTGGCGACGACGTTGAGGACCTTCCAGCTGCTGCCGTCGTCGGTGCTGGCGTAGAGGGCTATCGCCAGGTCACTGCGGTCGCCGTCGTTGGACGGGGTCCAGTTCGGGTCGGCCGCCTTGTGCTCCTTGTAGTAGGCGTCGTCGCCGGAGACGACACTGGCCAGCAGGAGTGTGCCGGACTTCAGACCGCCGACGCTCCGCGGAAGCACGTAGAGGTACGGGTTGGTCCAGTTGCTGGTGTACTTCGCGTACTTGGGGTCCTTGGAGAGGTACGCCGGAGCCTTGACCTCGGACAGCGGCTGCCAGCTGGTCCCGTCGTCGTCGCTCTTGTAGATCGGCAGGGTCTGCCCGTCGGCGCTGCCGGACTTCGCCACGACGGTGGACTTCTCGAAGGACGCCACCAGCCGACCGCCGGGCAGCTGCGCCGACTTCGGGTAGACGGCGCAGTTGCCTCGCCCCTTCAGACACGCATCACTGCCGAGCTGGTAGAGGATCCCGCCGGTCGGGTTGTACGCCTGCGCGCCGGACGCGGGGATGGCCAGCAGCGCGGCCGCCGCGCCGAAGGTGCCCAGCGCCCTTCCCAGGGTTCTTCTCTGCATAACTCCTCCTTCAGGGAAAATCACGGTGATGCAAGGGGGCTTCGGTCACCGGAGCGGTGCACTGCGGTGTGGGGCCGTCCGGCGACCCGGTCAGGAACGGACGTCCGCTCAGGCGTCCGGCGTGGTGCCGTCGGCGACGAGGACACGGACGTCCCACGGGCCCAGGTCCACCTCCGCACCCGCTGGTACGGCGTCGCCGCTGAGGACGTCGGACAGGTTGACCGGGGACGCGACCAGCCGGGGCTCCCAGCTCCAGTTGTGGACGACGTGCACGTGACGCCCGTCCGGCGAGGTGCCGGTCGTGACGGTGACGGCATCGGGCAGGTTCCGCCAACCACCGCGCGGGTCCGGCGCCATCCAGACGGCCAGTGACCGGGCGAGGTCACGGCCGGGGACCGTACCGACGACGGTGACGCGGCCGGCGCCGTGTTCGCGGGTGGTGACGGCGGGCCAGCGGCCGAAGTGCGGGTGCTCGTAGGAGGCCAGTGTTTCGGCGTCGACCGGGGTGAGCCCTTCGAGCCAGTGCGTCGCCGTCGCGTCGGCGGACAGTTGGAGCGGGCCGCCGTCCACACCGCGGACGGGCACGGTCCCCACCAGGTTGCTGAACTCGTCGTAGTGCACACCCGCGGCCTCGGTGAGGCGGCCGGGGGCCTTCTCGATCCGGGCGCGGGCCTCGTGGTCGGCGTATCCGGTACGGGGGCCCAGGACGAGGTGGCCGCCGGCGTGGGCGTAGGAGGTGAGCCAGTCGAGGGTGGCGTCGGTGGCGATGTACAGCGCCGGCACGACCAGCACGGGGTGGCGGCGCGCGGCTTCCTCCGGTGCGGTGTCCTCGACCAGTTGGGACACGTGCGTGATCCGCACCTGCCGGCCGGCGTCGAAGGCGCCTCGGTAGAAGGGGTCGAAGACACGGTGGTAGGCGGCGGGGTCGGGTTCGCCGTCCGGCCTGGCCAGCGGCGGGTACTTCTGCATCAGCCACTTGCTCGGCGTCGAGTAGACCATGGTGATGTCGGCGTCCGGCTCGATCCCCGCGACGAGCGGCCCGGCCTTGTCGAACTCGGCGCCCAGTCGGGCGATTTCGGCGTAGGTGCGGCCGGGCTGTCCGCTGTGCGGCAGGACGCCGCCCCAGTAGGTCTCGGCGCCGAAGCGCAGGGTCTGCCACTGCCAGTACTCGATCATCCGCGCGCCCCGGGCCACGTGCGCCCACGCGGTCTGGCGCCACTGGCCGTCGTAGCCGGGCCGGTTGTCCCAGGCGAAGCCGATGGAGTTCGCGTTGGTCTCGGTGACCAGGAAGGGCTCCTGGCGGGAGGAGTACATCCAGTCAGCGGTCAGGTACATCGACCAGACGCCGGTGGTCTTCCAGACCTGTTCGTGCTCGTCCGGGGTGGGATCGGGCAGCAGCAGGCCGTCCTGCATGTCGTAGTACGGGTTGCCGGAGGCGATGTCGAGGCGCGCGGACAGTTCGTCGTCCGCCACGCCCTGCCGGGTGTAGGAGATGCAGGTGGTGACGAAGTGCTCGGGGCTCGCGTACTCGCGGACGATGTCGGCCTGCCAGCCGATGAACTCGGTGACCTGCCGGGCCTGGAACTCCCGCCAGGCGACGTCGTACTGAGGCTGTTCATTGCCGTCCGGGGTCCACAGGTCGGACCAGTCGGACAGCCGGTGCGACCAGTAGACCAGGCCCCACTCGCGGTTGAGGGTCTCGACGTCGCCGTACTTCTCGCGCAGGTGGTCCACGAAGCGCTGAAAGACACCCCTGTTGTGGAAGAGGTGCAGGCCGGGTTCGTTGTCGACCTGCCAGCCGATGACCGCCGGATGGTCGGCGTACCGGGCGACGATCTTCCGGATGATCCGCTCGGCGTGGAAGCGGAACGCGGGGTGGGTGAAGTCCACCTCCTGGCGGGCGCCCCAGCCGATGCGCTCGCCGGTGCGCCGCTCCCCCGTGATCTCCGGGTACTGACGGGCCAGCCATGGCGGCACCGCGTAGGTCGGGGTACCGAGGATGACGGAGATGCCCCGCTCGTGAGCGCCGTCGAGGACCGGCTGAAGCCAGTCGAGGTCGAAGCGGCCGTTCTCGGGCTCCCAGGTGGACCAGACCGACTCGCCGACCCGGATCACGCTGAAGTGGGCCTCGGCCATCAGGTCCAGGTCGCTCTTCAGCCGTTCGTCGGGCCGCAGTCGGGGGTCGTAGGCGGGCGTGTACTCGTGGTAGTACGCGGCACCGAAGAGGACGCGGGCGGGCAGGACCGCCATGGGGGAACCTCCGAGGAGTCGTATGGGGGTTGGGCCTGGGCGTCGGCGAAGTGGTCGGCAGGGGTTACTGCTTGACGCCGCCGGCGGCCAGACCGCTCTGCCAGTACCGCTGCAGGAGCAGGAAGGCCACGACGAGCGGGATGATGGAGATGAGGGAGCCGGTCACGACGAGCGCGAGCATGTTGCTGTTCGCGCCGCTGCCGCCGCCGAAGGCCTGGGACGCCCAGGAGGAGAGGCCGACCGTGACGGGGTACAGCTTCGGGTCGTTCAGCATGATCAGCGGCAGGAAGTAGTTGTTCCAGGTCGCCACGAGCGTGAAGAGCACGACCGTCACCAGGCCCGGGGCGAGCAGGCGCAGGGCGATGGTGAAGAAGATGCGCAGCTCCCCCGCCCCGTCAATGCGCGCGGCCTCCAGGAGGCTGTCCGGGACGGCGTCCGCGGCGTAGATGCGCATGAGATAGAGACCGAAGGGGCTGACCAGCGAGGGCAGGACGACGGCCCAGGGGGTGTTGACCAGGTCCACCTTGGCGAAGAGCAGGTAGGTGGGGATGGCCAGGGCGGTCGTCGGGATCATGACGGCACCGAGTACGACGGCGAAGGCCGCGTTGTTGCCCCGGAAGCGGTACTTGGCGAAGCCGTAGCCGGCTGCGGCCGCCAGGAGCGCGGCGCCCAGGGCGCTGCCGACGGAGTACAGGACCGTGTTGAGCAGCCAGTGCAGGAAGACGCCGTCGTCGTGGGCGAGCGTCTCGTGGACGTTCTTCAGCAGCTGCGGCGCGTGGGAGAACCACAGGCCGAAGCTGGTGAACAGGTCCTGGGTGCTCTTGGTCGAGGAGACGGCGAGCCAGAACAGCGGCAGCAAGAAGTACGCGAGGACGGCCAGCATGACGATGGTCAGCGGGGTGCTGCGGCGCCCGAGCGAGCGCCGGCGCTGTCGGCGGGCGGTCCGCGGGGTGCCGTGCGCGGTGGCGCGCGGGGCGGGCCGGGACGTGGAGGGGGGTGTCGTGGTCGTCACGCGTTCCTCCGGCGGTTCGCGATGAACAGGACGGCGTAGGAGAAGATCACGATGACCAGGCCGAGGAAGAAGGACACCGCCGCCGAGTAGTTGACCTGCTGGCCGGTGAAGGCCAGGGAGTAGGCGTACAGGTTCGCGGTGTACGAGTTTTCGATGACGTCGGGCGCGATGGGCTGCAGCAGCTTGGGCTCGTTGAACAGCTGGAAGCTGCCGATGACGGAGAACAGCAGGGTGAGCATCAGGGCGGGGCGCAGCGCGGGGAGTTTGATGGACCAGGCGGTGCGCCAGGGGCCGGCGCCGTCCATCGCCGCGGCCTCGTACAGCTCGGTGGGGACGGTCCGCAGGGCGGCGTACAGGATGATCATGTTGTAGCCGACGAACTCCCAGGTCACGACGTTCGCCAGACTGCCCAGCATCCAGCCGTCGCTGAGGAAGTGCGGGACGGGCAGGCCGAGTTTCCTGCTCAGCTGGGCGAACGGTCCGAAGTCCGGCCCGTACAGGTAGCCCCACATGAGGGTGGCGACGACGCTCGGCACGGCGTAGGGCACGAAGATGCCCAGCCGGATCACACGGGCGAGCCGCAGCAGGCCGCTGTCGAGCGCGAGCGCGAAGACGAGGGCCAGCACCAGCATGAGCGGGACCTGTATCAGGAAGAACTCGGCGACCCGCACGACTCCTTCCCGCAGGAGGGGGTCCTTGAGGGCCGTCACGTAGTTGTCCAGCCCGACGAACGCGTTGCCGCCGATGAGCCGCTGCCGGAACAGGCTGAGGTAGGCGGCGTAACCGAGCGGGGCGAGGAACACCAGCAGGAACAGCACCATGAAAGGTGCGACGAACAGCGGGCCTGCCGCACCTTGGCGCAGGTCACCGAGGCGGCGCTCGGGCCCCGCTCGGCGCGGCTCCTCGGTGGAGGCCACGGTCGTGGCAGTCATCATCGGGCCTTTCTCGGGGGAAGGGCGGGCCTTGGGAAGGGCCGGCCGGGGGCGGGTCGGACGGGTCGGGTTCCGTGCCGGCGTGTCAGGTCACCGGCACGGAACCCGCCCTGGATCACGGGGACTTGACGGTGAAGCCCTGGGCCTTGGCGTAGGTGGTCAGGCGGGTCTGCCAGGCGCCGAGCGCGGCGACCGCGTCCTTCTTCCGGGTCAGGGCCGTGCCGACGGTCTCGGTCCAGTCGGTGACGGCCTGGTCCAGGAACGGCGGCCACTGGAAGTCGGGGCTGACCGTCTTGCTGATGTCGGCGAACACCTGGTTGACCTTCTGGCCGCCGTAGAAGGAAGGGGCCTCGGCGGTGAAGGACGCGTCCGCGAGCAGCTGCTTGGTCGCCGGGAAGAACGACTGCTTGGTGTTGAACAGCTTCGCGCTGGCCGGGTCGCTGTTGAGGAACTGCGCGAACACGGCGGCGGCGATGGGGTTCTTGGTCTCCTTGATGACCGCGCTGGTCGAGCCGCCCCAGTTGCCCGAGCTCGGCTTCGAGGTGTCCCACTGCGGCAGCGGTGCGGCCCGCCACTTGCCCGCGGTGGACTTGGCCGAGCCGGCGAGGAAGACCGGCCCCCAGGCGGCGGTGATCCAGGTGGCGTACTTGCCCTTGTTGAGGGCGGAGAACCAGGCGTCGGTGAAGTCGGGCTCGACTCCGATCACGCCTTCCTGGGCCAGCCCGCCCCAGTAGGCACCGAGCTTCTTGGAGATCGCGTCGTCGACGTCGATGGTGACGTTGGCCTTGCCCGCGGTCGCGTAGGGCTTGACGCCCGCCTGCCAGAGCAGTCCGTGCCACGCGGCCGCCTCGTTGCCGGCCAGGTTGGTCAGGTAGACCTCCGGGTCGGCCTTGTGCAGCTTGCGCGCGGCGGCGGCGAAGTCGTCCCAGGTCTTGGGCGGTTGGATGCCGTGCTTGTCGAAGATGTCCGCCCGGTAGAGCATGCCCATCGGGCCGGTGTCCTGCGGGATGGCCCAGATCTCGCCCTTGGCGCCGCTGACCTGCCCCCAGGTCCAGTCCACGAACTGGTCCTTGAGTTTGGCCGCGCCGTACGGGGACAGATCGAGCAGGCTGTCCGTGATGGTGAAGGTCGGGATGGCCTGGTACTCCATCTGCGCCACGTCCGGGGCCCCGCTGCCGGCCTTGATCGCCGTACGCAGCTTCGTGTAATGCGCCACGCCCTGGCCCGCGTTGACGACCTTGACCTTGATGGCCGGGTACTTCTTCTCGAAGAGCGCGACCTCCTGGTCGATGTCCGGGACCCAGGTCCAGAACGTCAGCGTGGTCGGGGTCTTCATCGCCTTGTCGATGTCGGCCTGGCCGACCGCCTTGGCGGCCGGGGAGGCGGAGCCGCCACCGCCACCGCAGGCGGTGAGCGCGGCACCGAGCGAGACCGCTCCCGCGGTGGTGAGCAGGAGCCGACGGCTGATCTGGGACTGGCTGGGGGTGGAGCCGGATCTGTGCATGAGAACTCCCGCCGATGGCTGAGGGAAGGGCACGCCGAGCACAGGCGTGCGCGGGGAGGGTGATGAGACATACGCGGGCTCGGACGGACGGCCGGGGCACGGATGCCGGCTTGGCACGGGGACCCGTCGTCGCGGACACCGGCCGCCGGGAGGTCCGCCCGCTGTCGGGGCGGAGGCCGGTGGCCGGGGAGTTCACGGTGGAGCGGAGAACCGCGGCGCTGCCGCTGGGTGGCCGCCGCGAAACGAAGTGAGAAGACAGAGCGGACAACGCAGATGAAGCGGAGGGCGGCCGAGAAAGGCGGAGAAGCAGCGGAGGAGGGGACGCTGAGTTCGTTTCACGGGATGTGCCCGCTGAACTCACGTGCGACCAGGACGAGTTGGGCGGGACGGCGCGGGAGCGGTGATCCGTACGGCGGCTCGCCACACGGCTCCCTGCCCGGTGAGGAAAGCGGTTCCTCGGGCCGGTCGAAGGTGATCAGTCGTACGTTGCCCCACCTCCGCCCGGGGGCGGGCCGACCCGGCCCCCACTCGGGGAAACCGCGGCGAACCGGCCGCTGCCCGGGGTCTTCCGGGGCGGCGGAGGCGCGGTGGAGGCACGGACCACGAGGTCGGCCGGTGGTTCACTGGCCGGCAACGGGGGCGCGTCGGGGTTCTCGATGGAGTGCACGAGGCGTTTGAGCCCCTCCTGCGCCACGGTGTCGAAAGGCTGACGCATCGTGGTGAGCGGAGGGGTCACATAGGGGGCGACGGGGATGTCGTCGAAGCCCACGACACTGACGTCCTCGGGCACGCGTCGGCCGGCTTCCGCCAGCGCGCGGATGAGCCCGATCGCCATGTCGTCGTTGGCGGCGAACACCGCGGTCAGCTCGCCGTCGGCGGCCAGTTCACGGCCCGCCGCGTAGCCGGCCGAGGCGGACCAGTCGCCCTCGACGACGGGCGGGATCCGTCTGCCGTACGCGGCGAGCGTGGACCGCCAGCCTTCCAGCCGGTCCCGGGCGGCGTACCAGCGCTGCGGACCGGCGAGGTGGTGGACGGTCTCGTGCCCCAGTTCCAGCAGGTACTCGGTCGCCATGCGCGCCATCAGGTCGGCGCCGACGCCGGCGGCGAGCGTTCGAGGCATGGACAGGGGCGGCGCTCCGAGGACGAGAATTGGTACGTCGCCTCGGGCGGAGAGGTCCTCGCCGTTGCCGTCGTCGATCGGCTCGGAGATGACGATGCCGTCCACGCCCTGTTCGAGGAGCGAGTCGACGGCGCCGGCGACGCCCGTCGGGTCGCCTTCCACGGTGTTGACCACGCGGAGGGCGTAACCGGTGTCCCGTACGGCGCGCTCGACGCCCATGATCAGGGAGGCGGGGCCGTACAGGGCCGTTCCCAGCGTCACCACGCCGATGGAGCGGGTGCGTCCGGAGGCCAGTGCGCGGGCCGCGTTGTTCATGCGGTAGCCGAGTTCCTCGCCGGCCTCCAGAACGCGCCGGCGCACGTCGGCCGAGACGTACGGCTCGTCGTTGTAGACCCGGGAGACCGTCTTCTGCGAGACGCCGGCCAGCTGGGCGACGTCCACGCTGCGCGGTGCACCGGAGCTCCCGCCCCGTCTCGCCGCTCGCTTCATGGTGTCTCCAGGTGATCGTGCCCGGTGCCGCGCGGTGCCGCTCGGTGCTGTCCGGCGTCGTATGACTGCGCTGACATGTCTACGCAGTCAGAAGGTGGCCGTCAAGTGTCCGAAATGGATTCGTAACGTGGATGAGGAGCATGATGGATCAGGTGACCGCGCCCCACGGGGTCGCCGAGCACGGCCGAACACCGTCGCCCCCGGCCGACGCTTCGGACGATCAGCAGGTCACCAGGCCTCCCCCCTGGACCGGGACGCAATTCGTCAACTCGCCAAACGAAATCATGCGCCAGGCATTGACGATTGCAGCGAGATTCCTATCATCCTGAGTGTCCGATACTCCGAGTGACGTTCGAGATACCAGACGTGCGCGGATACAGGACAGCGCCCCCCGGCGCAGGCACACCCGCACCGCCCGCACCGCCCGCACCGGCACGACCCGCGGCACACAGGCAAGGTCACTGAATCCATGCGGAGTTCGCCATGCCTTCCCATCTGTCATGTCGCATGTCATGCACATGCCTATCGGCGCGAAGGCCTGCCGGCAGGGCAACACCCCCCACCACCAAAGGAGTTCACCCATGTCCCTACGACCACGGTCCCGCACCCTGCGGCACGCGCTGCTCGCCACCGGAGCCGCCGTCGCGCTCAGCGCCGGAATCCTCACCGGCACCGCCCCGGCGTCGCACGCCGCGGGATCGCTGCCCTGCGACCTCTACGCCGCCGGCGGCACCCCCTGCGTCGCCGCCCACAGCACCACCCGCGCCCTGTACTCGTCCTACAACGGCCCCCTCTACCAGGTGCGCCGCGCCTCCGACAACGCCACCCGCGACATCGGCGTCCTGAGTACGGGAGGCGTTGCCAACGCCGCCGCCCAGGACTCCTTCTGCGCCGGCACCACCTGTCTCATCACCGTGATCTACGACCAGTCCGGCCGCAACAACCGCCTCACCCAGGCGCCCCCCGGCGGCTTCTCCGGCCCCGCCGCGGGCGGCTACGACAACCTCGCCAACGCCACCGCCGCACCGATCACCGTCGCCGGCCACAAGGCCTACGGCGTCTACGTCGCCCCCGGCACCGGCTACCGCAACAACGCCACCAACGGCGTCGCCAAGGGCGACCAGGCAGAGGGCATGTACGCCGTCCTCGACGGCACGCACTACAACGGCGGCTGCTGCTTCGACTACGGCAACGCCGAGACCAACAGCCGTGACAACGGCAACGGCACCATGGAGGCCATCTACTTCGGCAACATCAAGGTCTGGGGCTACGGCAGCGGCAACGGCCCCTGGATCATGGCCGACCTGGAGAACGGCCTGTTCTCGGGCGTCAACCAGCACTACAACGCGGGCGATCCCTCCATCAGCCACCGCTATCTGACCGCCGTCATCAAGGGCGGGGCCAACAAGTGGGCCATCCGCGGGGGCAACGCCCAGTCCGGCTCGCTGTCCACCTTCTACAACGGGGTGCGCCCCAACGTCGCCGGCTACAACCCGATGAAGAAGGAGGGCGCCATCATCCTCGGCATCGGCGGCGACAACAGCCACGGAGCCGCCGGCACCTTCTACGAAGGCGTCATGACCTCCGGCTATCCCTCGGACGCCACCGAGAACTCCGTACAGGCGAACATCACC
>NZ_JBEXCS010000104.1:0-32952 GCF_040605395.1 Streptomyces sp. NPDC005648
GAGGGCGGGCCGGGCGGCGTCTGGGGCGTGCTCTCGGCGTGCCGGGCGGAAGCCCTCGTACTGGTTGTACGTGGGTTTTCGCCCGGTGCGGCGAGTGGGGGCACCTCCCACGCCCTTGAGGCAGTGGGGGAGCGTGCCAGGCGTCGAGCGGCAGGCGGGACTTTCGCAACACGCCCTACGCTGGACCCAGCTTGCGGAAGTCCCAGGACACTATCTTGTCCGGGGTCAGTCGCATCCAGGCGTGCCGGCCGTCGTGCGGCATCTCCTCCAGGTTGAAGTTCTTGCGGGCGAACAGCGTTTCGGGGACGTCGAGTTCGGCGCACAGCTCGCCCGTGCGGGGGGCCTCGCCCACGAACTCCACGGCCCCGGACAGCTCGACGCCCCGCAGCTCGTCGTACTCCTCGCCCGTGTCGACGACGATCGCGACCCGCGGGTCGCGCCGCAGATCGGTCCAGCGCTTGCTGCGCACCACGGAGTACAGCCACATCGAGTTGCCGTCCCAGGCGAACCACAGCGTGCTGACGTGCGGAGCGCCGTCCTTCGACACGGTGGCGACCCGGCAGGTGCGCTGGCCGGCGAGGAACTCGTCCAGCTCGCCGGGCGTCATCATGATCTTCCGGCCTCTGCGCTGAGTGACGGTCATGCGGCCCCCTCTTTCTCTCACGTCGTGTCAGAGGAACTCCGGTGATCCTCTGACATCACGTCAGAAAAGGATGGGTCGTCTTCCGTCCGTACGCAATGGTCGCTACTCTCCCGCTCCGGACCGCAGGCCACCAGGGGGACCCGTGCCGTCGTACGAACAGCTCAGCGAGCTCCTCGACCCGGCGACCACGGTACTGCTCACCGTCGAGTGCCAGCAGGGCGTCGTAGGACCGGACAGCGCTCTGCCCGAACTCGCCCGCGTGGCACGGCAGTCCGGCGCCCTCGCCAACATCGCCCGGCTGGTGGCCGGTGCGCACGAGAGCGGCGTCCAGGTCGTCCACGCGATCGCCGAGCGCCGTCCCGACGGCCGCGGCGCGAACCGCAACGCCCGCCTCTTCCGCGCCGCCGAGCGGCTGCCCGTCCAGCAGCTGTCCGGCACCACGGCGGTCCGGGTGGCCGCCCCGATCGAGGTGTCCGAGGAGGACTTCGTCGTACGACGGCTGCACGGCCTCTCCCCGATCCAGGGCACCGACGTCGACGCACTGCTGCGCAACCTCGGCTGCCGCACCCTGGTCGTCACCGGGGTCTCGGCGAACGTGGCGATCCCGAACACCGTCTTCGACGCGGTCAACCGCGGCTACACCGTGGTGGTGCCGTCCGACGCCATCGCGGGGGTGCCTGCCGACTACACCCCCGCGATGATCCGTCACACCCTCGCCCTGGTCGCCACGGTCGCGACCACGGACGAGGTGCTGGGCTGCCTGGGGCGGCCCCGGCGCGTCCGGGTCACGCGAGCGTGATCGAGTCCCCGCTGACGGTCACGTTGGCGGCGGTCAGCCCCGTGGTCGCCGGCCCCTTCTTCACGCTGCCGTCGGTGACCGAGAACTCGCTGCCGTGGCACGGGCACACGATGACCCCGTTGGAGATGGAACTGACCGCGCAGCCCGCGTGCGGACACCTGGTCGAGAACGCCTTGTAGGTGCCCGAAGCCGGCTGGGTGACCACGACGGACTGGTCCTTGAAGATCTTGCCGCCACCCTCGGGGATGTCGGTGGTCTTCGCCAGGGCCGTGCCGCCGCCGGAGCCCGTCGAGGCGCTCGCGCCCGAGCCGCCGCCGCTGGCGTTGGCCCCGGCCTGGGTGTTCGAGGTGTCGGAGGAGGAGCTGTCGTCGGACGATCCGCAGGCGCTCAGCGCGACGGCGAGTCCGGCCGCGCCGACCGCCGCAACGACGGTACGGCGGCCGGGCGCCGCGGTGGGGGGAAGCGATTCGCTGGTCGTCATGCTGACGTTCCCTTCATTGCAAGACATCGCAAGCTTCGTGGATCTGGTCAGGGGTACGGGGTGAGCGCATCGGTTGTTCAGACGTTGTCGAGATCTAAACGTGTTCGAGGTCATGAAGGGGTAAGGCCAAGCTGTCGCTTCGCTGTCGGCCGTGAACCCGGCCGGTCACAGGGCCAGTAACCTGGGGCGATGCTGAAGGAAGTCATCGCGACCCGCTACATCACGCCCTTGCGAGAGGGCGGTTCACTGCCGGGGCTCGTCGAGGCGGACGACTTCGGGACGTACGTCATGAAGTTCACCGGCGCCGGACAGGGCCGCAAGACGCTGGTCGCCGAGGTCGTCTGCGGCGAGCTGGCCCGCCGGCTCGGCTTCCGGATGCCCCGCCTGGTGACGATCGACCTCGACCCGGTGCTGGGCCTCGGTGAGCCCGAGCAGCAGGTGCAGGACCTGCTCAGGGGCAGTGGCGGCACCAACCTCGGCATGGACTTCCTCTCCGGCGCCCTGGGCTTCGACCCGCTCGCCTTCGAGGTGAGCCCCGAGGAATCGGGCCGCATCCTCTGGTTCGACGCGCTGATCAACAACGTCGACCGCTCCTGGCGCAACCCCAACCTCCTCGTCCGAGGCGGCGAGCTGTGGATCATCGACCACGGCGCGACGATGATCTGGCACCACAACTGGCCCGGCGCCGAGAAGTCCGCCGCCCGCTCCTACGACGCCTCCGACCACGCCCTCGCCCGCTTTCGCCCCGACCTCGCGGGCGCCGCAGCCGACCTCGCCCCCCGGGTCACCGAGGACCTCCTGGCCGAGGTGACCGCGGAGATCCCGGACGTCTGGCTGGCCGACGAACCCGGCTTCGACACGCCGGACGGGCTCCGGCACGCCTACGCGCGCGTGCTGCTCGCCCGCGCCGCCGACGTCCACACGCGCGTGACCGGAATCGAGGAGGGCAAGTGAGCGACCGCCACATCCACATGGCCGGTTCCGTGGTCGAGCGGCACATCATCCGCGGTAGTGAGGCCAACGACCGGGACGTCTTCGAGTACGCCCTGCTGCGGGTCGTGCCCCGCGTCGAGCGCGGGGAGTGCATCAACGCGGGCGTGCTGCTCTACTGCCGCGCCCAGGGGTACGTCGGCGCCCGCACCCACCTCGACGAGGCACGGCTGCTGGCCCTCCACCCGGAGGCCGACGTGGCCGGGATCCGGGCGGCGCTCGGGGCCGTCGAACGCGTCTGCGGCGGGGGCGAGGGGGCGGGGCAGGCCGCGGGTGAGGACGCCGGCCGGCGCTTTCGCTGGCTCATCGCGCCGCGCTCCACGGTCGTCCAGCCCGGACCGGTGCACACTGGGCTCACCACCGATCCGGTGGCCGAGACCGAGCGGTTGCTCGACCTGCTGGTGAGGTAATGGATCACACCGCAGCCGTGTGACGTTGACACCGGGTGCCATGGCTTCTAGCGTCACGTGCGACGAAGGTACTAAGCGGTCGCTCACCGGGCCGCGGGTTCTCTCAAGGGCGAGGAGAAGCAGCAATGTCCACCACTGAGCAGCGGGTAGCCGTGGTCACCGGCGCGGCACGCGGAATCGGGGCCGCCACCGCCGTACGACTGGCGGCGGAGGGCCGTGCGGTCGCCGTGATCGACCTGGACGAGGCCGCCTGCAAGGACACCGTGGAGAAGATCACCGCGGCGGGTGGCCGGGCGATCGCGGTCGGCGCGGACGTCTCCGACGAGGCCCAGGTCGAGGCGGCCGTCGCACGCGTGGTCGAGGAGCTCGGCGCGCCCACGATCCTCGTCAACAACGCGGGCGTGCTCCGCGACAACCTGCTGTTCAAGATGAGCGCCTCGGACTGGGACACCGTCCTCAACGTCCATCTGCGCGGCTCCTTCCTGATGACGAAGGCCGTCCAGAAGCACATGGTCGACGCCGGCTTCGGCCGTGTCGTCAACCTGTCCTCGTCCTCCGCGCTCGGCAACCGCGGCCAGGCCAACTACTCCGCCGCCAAGGCCGGTCTGCAGGGCTTCACCAAGACCCTCGCGATCGAGCTCGGCAAATTCGGCATCACCGCCAACGCCGTCGCCCCCGGCTTCATCGCCACCGACATGACCGCCGCCACCGCCGCGCGCGTGGGCATGGGCTTCGAGGAGTTCAAGGCCGCGGCCGCCACCCAGATCCCCGTGGCCCGGGTCGGCGAGCCGGACGACATCGCCAACGCCATCGCCTTCTTCACCGGCGAGGCGGCCGGATTCGTCTCCGGCCAGGTGCTGTACGTCGCCGGCGGACCGCTCGACTAGGAGAACCTCCCCTCATGACTGAACTGCCCGCACTCTCCGGCCGGGCCGCCGTCGTCACCGGCGCCAGCCGCGGTATCGGCTACGGCGTCGCCGAGGCCCTCGTCGCCCGCGGCGACCGGGTCGCCATCACCGGCCGCAACGAGGACGCCCTCAAGGAGGCCGTCGAGAAGCTCGGCGCCGAGCGCGTCATCGGCATCGCCGGCAAGGCGCACGACCTGGAGCACCAGACCGAGGTCGTCGAGCGCGCCATGGAGGCCTTCGGCCGTGTCGACTATCTGGTCAACAACGCCGGTACCAACCCGGTGTTCGGCCCGATCGCCGACCTCGACCTGAACGTGGCCCGCAAGGTCTTCGAGACCAACGTGATCTCCGCGCTCGGCTTCGCCCAGAAGACCTGGCACGCCTGGCAGAAGGACAACGGCGGCGCGATCGTCAACATCGCGTCCGTCGCGGGCATCGCGCCCTCGCCCTTCATCGCCGCGTACGGCGTCAGCAAGGCCGCGCTGATCAACCTCACCCAGCAGCTGGCGCACGAGTTCGCGCCGAGGGTGCGGGTCAACGCGATCGCCCCGGCCGTGGTGAAGACCCAGTTCGCCAAGGCCCTGTACGAGGGCCGGGAGGCCGAGGCGGCCGCCGCCTACCCGCTGGCCCGGCTCGGTGTGCCGTCCGACATCGGCGGTGCCGCGGCCTTCCTCACCTCCGAGCAGTCCGCCTGGGTCACCGGCCAGACGCTCGTGGTCGACGGCGGCATCTTCCTGAACGCCGGCGTCGGCTGAGCGAACGGTTGCGACTGTAACGATCGGGCACCCGAGGGTGCCGTTTCCTTGACGGAAACGGCACCCTCGTCGTCGTACAGGAAGGGCACAGTCCGCTGACAACGTCGTCATGAACAACCTGATCAAGGGCCCTTTTCGACCGGGGTTCAACTTCGCCGACACTGCGGTATGGTCTGCCGACCCTTGGTACGGCGGATCGAGGAGCGAGCGCGTGTTCAACCGGAAGCGACGCCTGCGTCAGGTGGCGGCCATCGCGTCCATATCGTCCCTGGTGACCGGATGCGGAGTCCTCTCGTCGGACTCCTCCGGCGACAAGGGACCGATCACGGTCGGGACGACCAGCGCCCCCAGCACCCTGGACCCCGCCGCCTCCTGGGACCAGTCCTGGGAGCTGTTCCGCAATATTTACCAAACGCTCCTCAACTACCCGGTCGGCGCGACCACTCCGCAGCCCGACGCCGCGCGGAAGTGCGCCTTCACGGACGGCTCGAACAGAACGTTCAGATGCGAGCTGCGCCCGGGCCTGAAGTTCTCCGACGGGCACACGCTCGACGCCCAGGCGGTCAAGTACTCGATCGACCGCATCAGGAAGATCAACCTCAACGGCGGCCCCGCGGGCCTGCTCGGCAGCCTCGACCGGGTCCAGGCGCTCGGCGACAAGACGGTCGTCTTCCATCTCAACAAACCGGACGCCACCTTCCCGTTCGTGCTCGCCACGCCCGCGATGTCGATCGTCGACCCCCGGAAGTACCCGGCCTCCTCGCTGCGCAAGGACGGCAGGGTGGACGGCTCCGGGCCCTACACACTCCAGTCGTACGAGGAGGGCAAGAAGGCCCAGCTCGTCAGGAACGGCGACTACAAGGGCTACGCCGACCGCAAGAACGACGCGGTGACCATCCGCTACTACCGCGAGTCGGCCCCCATGGTCGCCGACCTGAAGAAGGGCACGCTCGATGTGGCCTTCCGCGGTCTGGACGCGGACGACATCGTCGACCTGCAGAAACACGACGCGGACGGCAGCCTCCAGCTCGTCGAGGGCGCCGGCATCGAGATCAACTACCTGGTGTTCAACCCCAGGGACCCCTGGGCCGGGAAGCCCGCCGTACGCAAGGCCGTCGCCCAGGTCGTCGACCGCGGGGCCATCGCGCACAAGGTCTACAAGGACACCGTGGAGCCCCTGTACTCGATGGTCCCCAAGGGCCTGACCGGCCACACCACCGACTTCTTCGACGACTTCGGCAACCCCAGCACCGTCAAGGCCCGCAGGATCCTCACCGACGCCGGCATCACCCGGCGCGTGCCGCTGACCCTCTGGTACACCAGCGACCGCTACGGCTCCTCCACCAGGCCGGAGTTCACCGAGATCAAACGCCAGCTGGAAGCCTCCGGCCTCTTCACGGTCACCCTGCGGAGCCGCCCCTGGAACACCTATGTCACCGGTTACCAGAACGGCGAGTACCCGGTCTTCGGCCGCGGCTGGTTCCCCGACTTCCCGGACCCCGACAACTTCATCGCGCCCTTCGTCGGCAACCAGAACGCGCTCGGCACGCCCTACCCGCAGCCCGAGATCACCGGCGTGCTGCTGCCCCGCTCGCGCGGTGAGAGCGACCGGGCCAACGTGGTCTCGGACTTCGAGCGGGCCCAGCAGATCCTCGTGCACGACGCCCGGCTGCTTCCGCTGTGGCAGGGCAAGCAGTACGTGGCCGCCAGCGACGACATCTCCGGCGCGGAACAGGCGCTCGACCCGTCGACGATCATGATGATGTGGCAGCTGTACCGCAAGACCAGCTGGTAGCGCGCGGACTTGGGGGAGCGGAAGGCCGTTGTCAGTGGTCGCCTGTAGGTTCTGAGAACCGCAAGTGACCGTACGACATGAGGACGTTGACGTGACCGACACCGCCATGCTGCCCGAGTCCTGGCGCGGGGTTCTGGGCGACGAGCTGCAGCAGCCCTACTTCAAGGAGCTGACGGAGTTCGTCGAGGAGGAGCGGGCGAAGGGTCCCGTGTACCCGCCGCGCGAGGAGGTCTTCGCCGCGCTGGACGCCACGCCGTACGACCAGGTGAAGGTCCTGATCCTCGGCCAGGACCCGTACCACGGCGAGGGCCAGGGCCACGGCCTGTGCTTCTCGGTCCGCCCCGGCGTCAGGATCCCGCCGTCCCTGCGCAACATCTACAAGGAGATGCACGACGAGCTGGGCACCCCCGTCCCCGACAACGGCTACCTCATGCCGTGGGCCCAGCAGGGCGTCCTCCTCCTCAACGCGGTCCTCACGGTCCGCTCCGGCGAGGCCAACTCCCACAAGGGCAAGGGCTGGGAGAAGTTCACCGACGCGGTCATCCGCGCGGTCGCCGACCGCCCCGACCCGGCGGTCTTCGTCCTGTGGGGCAACTACGCCCAGAAGAAGCTCCCCCTGATCGACGAGACCCGCCACGCGGTGGTCAAGGGCGCGCACCCGTCCCCCCTGTCCGCGAAGAAGTTCTTCGGCTCCCGCCCCTTCACCCAGATCGACGAAGCGGTGGCAGCCCAGGGCCACACCCCCATCGACTGGACCATCCCCAACCTGACCTGACAACCCGAGGGCAAGGTGGGGGCACCCGCGGCATCACCACGCGGCTCCGCCGCGCGGGCGCGACAAGCCCCCACCGACCCGCAGTCCACCACGCACCGGCACCACAACGGCGCGGCCTGATCACCAAAGCCAAGGGAGCCGATTAGCGTCGATGCGGACAAACCCGGCCAAACCTCCGGAGGACCCCGTGGTGGACCAGCAGAACCAGACCACCCCCGACACCGTCATGACCCGCATCGGCCAGGTCGTCATCCTCCACCACGCCGGCGACCGCGAGGAGGCCCGCCACCGCTTCCTCCAGCTGTGGTCGGAGATCGGCGAGCACGGCGACCCCCTCCACCGCTGCACCCTGGCCCACTACCTGGCCGACACCCAGGACGACCCCTCCGACGAACTCGCCTGGGACCTGCGGGCGTTGACAGCGGCCGAGGAACTGACCGGCGAGCGCTCCCACGACCACGAGCACGAGCACACCCTCGCGGTGAGGGCGCTGTACCCCTCCCTGCACGTGAACCTGGCCGACGACTATCTGAGACTCGGCCGCGACGGCGCCGCCCGCACCCATCTGAGCTCGGCCCGGACCGCCGCCACCGCGCTCGGCGACGACCGTTACGGCGACGGAGTGTGGGCGGCCATCAGCCGACTGGAGTCGAGCCTGGGGGAGCGGGGCGCCGACGGGGACGGAGGGTGGGGGCCGCCGAGACAGCGGCCCTGATCGGTCCCGCGGCGAGCTACGGCCGCCTCAACGCCCGTACTCCTGCTTGCAGATGACGGACTCCGGACTGTCCGCCCGCCAGCCCCCGTACCGCCGCCCCAACGCGCACACGTCCTTCGTGCTCTTCGGAACCGATTTGGTCACGTCCGGAATGTCGACCCGTGGCCGCTGCGGCTGCCGGTGCTCCGGACGCGGTTCACGGGGATGCGGCCGTGGACGCGAGCGCGCCGGCGCCGGTCGCTCGGCCGGAGCCGGCGCGCCCTCGGCCGGGCGGTGCTGCTTCGGCGTCCCGTCCTCCGCCCGCCGGGACGGGCCGATCATCTCCAGCGCCTCCCGCGCCGGCGCCTGCACGATCTGCGGCTCCGCCTCGCCGTCGGGACGGGGGGCCGACGGCTGGGACGGCGCCGTCAGCGGCGGGCCGGGCACGGGTGGGCGCTGGACGGTCACACAGCCGGTGAGGGCCGATACAGCCACGGTGACCAGGAGCGTTGCGGTGGTCGTCGTTCGATGCACCCGGGCAACAATGTCGTCTTGGACGCCCCGGAGGACAGCGGACAAGCGGATCGTGCCCCGCACGGGTGATCTCCGTCCCCGTACGGAGGGCGCGGGCGCGGCCCGGCTGACGTCAGTCGCCGGTGGAGCCGTCGACGCGCTCGCGCAGCAGGTCGGCGTGGCCGTTGTGGCGGGCGTACTCCTCGATCATGTGGGTGTAGATCCAGCGCAGGTTGAACCGCTCACCGCTGCGCCGGCTCCTGCCCGCGGAGAGGTCGTCCAGGCCGAAGCGGGCCGCGTTGGCCCGGGCGATCCCGATCTCGGCCTGCCAGGTGGCGTACGCCTCGTCCCAGGTGTCCGCGTCCGTGAGGTGGAACTCGCCGTCCGGGTCCTCGTCGGTGTAGTAGAGGGGGCCCGCGTCGTCGTCCACGAGGACCTTGCGGAACCAGCCCCGCTCGCACTCGGCGAGATGCCGCACCAGCCCCATCAGGGACAGCGAGGACGGCTCGACGGCGGCCGTCCGCAGCTGGGCGTCGCTCAGGCCCTCGCACTTCCACGCCAGGGTCTGCCGGTGGTAGTCGAGCCAGCCCTCCAGCATGGTGCGCTCGTCGGCGTCGGTCGCGGGTTCACGGCGTTCGGTCGTCATGCCCGCATCATCACCCACCCCGTCCATCGCCACCCGGCATTTTGTGCCAGGGCGTCCTGTGCGGGGGGCCGGGCCTGTGCGGGGTGCCGGCACGATCGCCGGCCGACGGCCCCCGCCGCGGCCGTATGCTTCCGGCAGGACCCCGGCAGGCAACCACCAGAGGAGACCGTCCCGTGAAGGTCGGCTGCATCGGACTCGGCGACATCGCGCAGAAGGCCTACCTCCCGGTGCTCGGCGCCCTGGCCGGAGTCGATCTGCACCTCCAGACCCGCACCCCCGCCACGCTGGACCGGGTCGGCGACAGCCTCCACCTCGGGGCCGACCGGCGCCACCGTGACCTCGACTCCCTCCTCGCCCAGGACCTCGACGCGGCCTTCGTGCACGCGCCCACCGTCGCGCACCCCGAGATCGTGACGCGGCTGCTGGAGGCGGGTGTGCCGACGTACGTGGACAAGCCGCTCGCCTACCGGCTGGCCGACTCCGAGCGGCTGGTGGCGCTCGCCGAGGAACGCGACCTCTCGCTCGTCGTCGGCTTCAACCGGCGCTTCGCGCCCGCGTACGCGCAGTGCGCAGACCATCCACGCGAGCTGATCCTCCTGCAGAAGAACCGGATCGGGCTGCCGGAGGAGCCGCGCTCGATGATCCTCGACGACTTCATCCATGTCGTCGACACCCTGCGGTTCCTGGTGCCCGGTCCGATCGACGACGTGACGGTACGCGCGCGCGTGCAGGACGGTCTGCTGCACCATGTCGTGCTCCAGCTGGCCGGCGACGGCTTCACCGCGCTCGGCGTGATGAACCGGCTCAGCGGCTCGGCCGAGGAGGTCCTGGAGGTGTCCGGGCAGGACACCAAGCGTCAGGTGGTCAACCTCGCCGAGATAATCGACCACAAGGGACAGCCGACCGTGCGCCGGCGCGGCGACTGGGTGCCGGTGGCCCGGCAGCGCGGCATCGAGCAGGCGGCACTGGCCTTCCTGGACGCCGTACGGGCGGGCAAGGTGCTCAGCGCCCGGGACGCACTGGCGACTCACGAACTGTGCGAGCGCGTGGTACGTGCGGTTGCGGACCGGGCCGCCTGAGCCGGAACGCCCGTACGCCCTCGGTCGCGCACCACACCGTGAGGATCACCAGCGCGCCGTGCACCGGCCAGTCGCCGTAGCGGACGTAGGGGGTCACGCCGTGGGCCAGTGGAATGTCATATACCACTGAGGTGCTCTTGTCGGTGCCCAGCCACGAGCCGATCCGCTGCCCGCTCGCCCCGTACACCGCCGACACCCCGGTGAGCGTCGCGTGGACCATCGGGCGGCCGGTCTCGGCGGCGCGCAGCGCGGCGAGGGAGGCGTGCTGTTCGGGGGCCCAGCTGTCCTGGAAGGAGGAGGTCGAGGACTGCGCTATCAGCAACTCCGCGCCGTCCTCGGCGAGATGGCGGCTCATGTCGGGGAACGCCGACTCGAAACAGACCATCGGGCCGACGCGCAGGCCGGGCCCGACGTTCATGATCACCTGTTCGGTGCCGCGCCGGCGGTCCTCACCGGCCGCCTTGCCGACGGAGGTGGCCCAGCCGAGCAGCCTGCGGGCCGGTATGTACTCACCGAAGGGCACCAGGCGCATCTTGTCGTAGCGGTCGCCGGTGGGGCCGTCCGGGCCGACCAGGATCGAACTCTTGTAGATGCCGGGCCTGTCGGAGCGCCGGGCGTCGACGTTGACCAGGATGTCGGCCTTCGTCTCCCGCGCGAGCGCCGCGATCCGCTTGGCCAGATCCGGCCGGTCCGCGAGGTCGAAGCCGACGCTGCTCTCACCCCAGACGATCAGGTCGAGGTCCCGCCCGGCGAGCTGACGGGTGAGCTGTTCCTCGCGGTCGAAGCGCTGGTCCGGGCCGTTGATGATCCCCGGCTGGACCACCGCCACCCGTACCCGGCCGTCCGTGTCAGGTCGCGGTGACCACACCCAGGCCGCCGAGGTGGCGGCGGCCGTCGCGACCAGCCCGGCGACGGCCGGCACCCGGGACTCACGGACCGACAGCAGCACGGCGAGGGCGATGTTGACGGCCACCACCAGGAAGCTCAGCAGCCACACCCCGCCGACCGAGGCCAGCCGCAGCGCGGGCTCCACCTGCCACTGACTGGAGCCGATCACGCCCCACGGCCCGCCAAGGCCCTGCCAGGACCGCACCAGTTCGACCATCAGCCAGCCCGACGGCAGGACGAGCAGGGCGGCCGTCCCCCGCCCGGGCCCGGGCACCCCGGCCAGGAAGCGGCGCACCAGCCAGCCCCAGGGCGCCCAGAGCGCGCCCAGCAGGGCGGCGAGGACGAAGATGAACACGTTCAGGCTCGGCAGCAGCCAGTGGTGCACCGCCAGCATGTACCCGAAACCGCCGCACCAGCCGTCGTAGGCCGCCCGCTTCCCGGTCGGCGCCGAGCGGACCAGCACGATCCACGGGACGAGGGCGACATACGCGAACCACCACAACGACGGTGCCGGGAACGCGAAGACGGGCAGGGCGCCGGCCAGCGCGGCGAGGACCGAGCGGCGCCACGGAGAGGCGAGCCAGTGACCGAAGGTCTTCATACGGCGCCTCCCTACCCAGTGGGTGGCTCCAGTGTGCGTGTTTTCGATGATCCGGGACAGAGGTGGCCGAGATCAGTCGGCCGCCGCAGCGGGCCGCCGCCCGGGCAACCGCCGCCACTTCTCCTCCACGACGACCTCGCGCACCCGCCAGCCGTCGTACGTCCGCAGCAGCCCGAAGGCGTAGCGCCCGCCGCAGACGAAGTCGGGTGCGGCACCCTCGCCGTCCGGGGAGTCGAAGCGCATCGGATTGACGTAGTCGGCCTGCACGCGCGCGGTGTCGCCGGTGTCCTGCTCCAGGGTCCCGAACCGCACCCGGCGGTTGACGATCAGATGCTGCCGCATCGGGAACAGCAGCATGTTTTCGGCCAGCCAGGCGGAGACGCTTCCCGCGTCTCCCTCGATGCCACCGGCCGAACGGTAGTCGGCGCGTCCGTCGGGCGTGAACAGCCCCCGGTACGCCGTCCAGTCGCCGTCGTCCACCGCCACCGCGTAGTCGGTGACCAACTCGTCGACGGCCAGCCGGTCCATCACGGTCGCGAGCTCCACGCGCTGCGTCATCGGCTCAGTGTTGGGCATGGCGCGTGCCGGGCCAAGGGGCGTGCGGTGATATTCGGTTCCTTGTCATACGACGTCCACGCCCCAGGGCGCCGAATGGCCGCCGAACCCGCTCCGCACCGAACCGGCTTGCCCGGTCGTGACGGTAACTCCCTTGCCGTACTGGCCGATTCAGGCTGACGCGGTGACAGGCCCGTTCCTGTCCCTCTCCGTATACTGACCCCTGGTTGATCGATGATCGATCACTGATGAATGGCTGTTCCTGGTGCTGGGAGGTCCCATGAAGCGTCTCGTCACGGTCGTCACCGGGGGGAGCAGGGGCATCGGCGCGGCGACCTGTCTACGGCTCGCGGCGGAGGGACATGACGTGCTGGTCGGGTACGTCCATGACGTCGAGGCAGCCGAGGCGGTGGCGCGGGGGGTGCGGACGGCGGGCCGCCGTGCCGTCGCGGTGCGGGCGGACACGGCCGTCGAGGCCGACGTCGCGCGCCTCTTCGAGACGGCGGAACGCGAACTCGGCCCGATCACGGGGCTGGTGAACAACGCCGGTGTGACCGGACTGCTGGGCCGCCTCGCGGACACCGACACGGCGACCCTGCGCCGGGTCGTGGACGTCAACCTCCTGGGCACGCTGCTGTGTTCACGCCGGGCGGCCCAGCTCATGACGGCGCGGGGGAGCGGCGTCATCGTGAACGTGTCCTCGGGCGCGGCCACGCTCGGCAGCCCCGGGGAGTACGTCCACTACGCGGCGACCAAGGCGGCCGTCGACGCCCTCACCGTGGGCCTGGCCAAGGAACTCGGCCCGGACGGCATCCGCGTCAACGCGGTCGCGCCCGGCGCGATCGACACCGACATGCACGCCACGATGGGCGACCCGGACCGGGCCCACCGTATGGCGGAGGCGATTCCGCTACGGCGGCCGGGGCAGCCCGAGGAGATCGCGGCGGCCATCGCCTGGCTGATGTCACCGGAGGCCTCGTACACGACGGGAGCGGTTCTGCGGGTGGCCGGCGGGCGCTGAGGCTCAGCAGCGTGGTGGCGACCCTCCGCGCCGGGCGGGCACCGGTGCCGGTTCTCAGCCGTAGCCGGCCCGCAGCCGTTCGAATGCGGTCGGCCTCGGCCTCGCGGGCAGGAACTCCTTGATACGCAGGGCGCATTCACGCGCGCTCTCCACGGCGGTGTCGCACTCCACGTCGTAGAGCCCGTGAGCGTGCACCTGCTTCAGCTGACGCGCGGCCAGTCCCGGCGGCCGATCCCCGCGCTCACGCTCACGACGCTCCAGCTCCTCGACGGGGCAGTGCACGCCGACGAGCACCACATCCTCCGGGACCAGCACCGACAGACAGTCCCTCAGCCGCCACTCCGCGCTCAGCACATGGTCCACGACGACGTTGTTCCCGGCGGCGGCCATCCCGGCGACCGCGCGGTGGAAGCCCTGCCAGGTCCGGTGCAGCACGGTGGCCAACTGGTCCGGCGCAACCGGCACCCGGGACCGCATGGCGTGGAACGCGTCGACCGGCATATGGAAGTACGGCTCCTCCAGGATCCGCACCAGCTGGGCCGCGATGCTGGACTTGCCCGAACTGGACGTGCCGTTCAGGAAGATGACGAGGCCTCGGCGCGCGGGGACGCTCTCCAGGTGCTCCATACCGGGGACCCCGGGCCGGCCGCCTCAGGCCGCCTTGATGACGGCACCCCGGATGGCGGCCGCCCATTCGACCACCAGCAGCTCGTATTCCGCGCGCTCCTGGGCCGAAAGGGAGCCGCCCGCACGCATCCACAGCGCCCGGATCTGCTCATTCACTTCGGCAGCAGACCGCACGGAACCAGGGGCCACGGAATCGGGGGACATGCCGACAAGCCTAGGGGCAAGCACTGACACTGCGCTACCGAGTGGCTACTCATCCCGTATGTCATTGGTCACGGTTCCATGATCGCGAAGCCCGTTACTGACCCACGGATCAGCCGATCCGGGCGGCCGCAAGGCGGTCACTCCGCCGACTCCGCCGCATGCGGGCTCAGTACGCCCGCCGTGACCAGGGCGATGATCACGATGCCGAGCGCGATCCGGTACCAGACGAACGGCATGAAGCTCTTGGTCGAGATGAAGCGCATGAACCACGCGATGACGGCGTATCCGCACCCGAAGGCGATCACCGTCGCGAACAGCGTCGGTCCCCACGACACATGGTCGCTCTCCATCGCGTCCTTGACCTCGAACAGCCCGGACGCCAGTACCGCCGGGACCGCGAGGAGGAAGGAGTAGCGGGCCGCGGCCTCACGCCTGTACCCCATGAACAGGCCACCGCTGATCGTGGCGCCGGAGCGGGAGACGCCGGGGACGAGCGCCGCCGACTGGCACAGACCGTAGATGAGGCCGTCCTTCACGCCCAGGTTCTCCAGCGTCTTGCGCTGCTTGGGCGCCCGGTGCCGCCCGCCCGTCTCGTCCCGTGCCGCCAGCCGGTCGGCGACGCCGATCACGATGCCGATGACGATCAGCATGGTCGCGGTGATGCGCAGATCGCGGAAGGGGCCCTCGATCTGGTCCTTGAACAGCAGCCCCAGCACACCGATCGGGATCGAGCCGACGATCACCAGCCAGCCCATCTGCGCGTCGTGGTCCGCCCGCGTCTCCTTGTGGACCAGCGACCGCGACCACGCCGAGACGATCCGCCCGATGTCCTCGCGGAAGTAGATCAGCACCGCCGCCTCCGTGCCGATCTGTGTGATCGCCGTGAAGGCTGCACCCGGGTCCTCCCAGCCGGAGAAGGCCGCGGTCAGCCGCAGATGCGCACTGGAGGAGACGGGAAGGAACTCGGTCAGCCCCTGGACGAGCCCGAGGATGAGGGATTCAAACCAAGACATGAAGTGACGGCGTCCAAGTGCTCGTGGTGGCGGGCGCGACGGAACGTCACGCCCCCGGGGCTCGATGGTCAAGGGTGTGCAAAGCAGCCTAGCGTCCGGCGGCGACAGCCCCGGCACAGGGGTTTCACGGGCGCCCGCACGGCTTCGCGGGCGTGGGGGGTACTCGGCACGGGGGCGATCTCCGCCCGCACCCCCGAGCCGCGGGCCCCGGGCGGCGGGTCAGCCCCGCGTACCCCGTCAGGGGTGGTTGACCTTGCGTGGGCGCGGAGCTTACGTTACTGAGAGGAGAAAGCGCTTGCTAGGCGATCCTCCTCGTAGGTTCGTCGTCCCCGGAGGAGTGCTGATCGCGTCCATGCCCACGCCCGAGACCCGACCCGGGACGTCCCCGGCCTCCGCCGGCCCGTTCGCGGGCCGCCGTATCAGGGCCGCTCTCGTCGGCATCGGCGCCATCGGGCGCGGCTCGCACCTGCCCGCGCTGGCCAGGCTCGCGGAGGAGGGCGAGACGGAGATCGTCGCCGCCGTCGACATCGATGCCAACGCCGTCGACGAGTTCTGCCGGACGTCCGGGATCCCGCACGCGTACACCGAGATGGAACGGATGCTGCGCGAGCAGCGCCCCGACCTGGTGAGCATCTGCACCCCGCCGACCCTGCACCGCGACCAGACCATCGCCGCGCTGCGCGCCGGGGCCTGGGTGTGGTGCGAGAAGCCTCCCATGCCGACGCTCGCCGACTACGACGCCGTGCAGGCCGAGGAGGGCGAGGACGGCGGCCCGTACGCCTCGATCGTCTTCCAGCACCGCTTCGGCTCGGGCGCCAGGCACGTACGACGACTGCTCGCCGACAGGGCGATCGGCCGGCCGCTCGTCGCGCACTGCCAGACCACCTGGTACCGGGACACCGCCTACTACGCCGTGCCCTGGCGCGGCCGCTGGGCGACCGAGGGCGGCGGTCCCGCGATGGGGCACGGCATCCACCAGATGGACATCCTCCTCGACCTGCTCGGCCCGTGGAGCGAGGTGCGCGCGATGGCCGGGCGGCTGGTGCACGACGTGGAGACCGAGGACGTCTCCACCGCCCTGGTCCGCTTCGGGAACGGCGCCCTGGCGACGATCGTGAACAGCGTCCTCAGCCCTGACGAGGTCAGCCGTATCCGCGTCGACTGCGAGCGCGCGACCGTCGAACTGACCCATCTGTACGGCCACCGCAACGCCGACTGGCGAATCACCCCCGCCCCGGACGTGCCGGGCGACGAGGTGGCCGCCTGGCGGAACTTCGGTGCGGACGTGCCCAGTTCGCATCTGGAGCAGTTGCGGGAGCTGGTCGCGAGCATGCGGGCGGGGGAGCGGCCGCGCAGCAGCGGAGCGGACGGGCGCGGCAGCCTGGAGCTGATCGCCGCGCTGTACAAGTCGGCGTTCACGGACGTGACGGTGAAGGCCGGCGAGATCGGCCCCGGTGACCCGTTCCACACGGCGATGCACGGCAACACGCCGGGCTGGGCCCCCACCCCTGTTGAGGAGATGTCCGCATGACCGGCCTGCGTCTCGTCCACGCCCTCGGCGACCGGATCACGGTCACCGAACCGTCCACCGGTGTCGAGCTGTTGAGCTACGTCTACGCCCCCGAGGCGGCGTGGGAGTCCCCGAAGCCGTACATCCATCCGCTGCGGACCCTGGCGGGCGACGTCGTCACCGACTACCGCCCCAACGACCACCGCTGGCACAAGGGCCTCCAGCTGACCGCCTCCCATCTGTCGGGTGCCAACCTGTGGGGCGGCAACTCCTATGTCCACGGGCAGGGTTACCTCGCTCTCCCCGAGCGCGTCGGTTCGATGGCGCACGTCGGTTTCGACGAGGTGGCGGCCGACGAGGACCGGGCCGTCATCGCGGAACGGCTCACCTGGCACCCGTACAACGGTGAACTCTGGGCCGACGAGGAGCGTCGGGTCGAGATCCACGACGTCGACCGGGAGTCCGGTTCCTGGGCGCTGACCTGGACCAGCGCCGTCACCAACCGCCGTGACGAACCACTGCTGTTCGGCAGCCCGACCACGGCGGGCCGTGAACTCGCGGGCTACACCGGCCTGTTCTGGCGGGGCCCGCGCGCCTTCCGGGACGGCCGCATCATCGGCCCGGACTCCGAGGGCCCCGCGCTGATGGGCGAACAGGCCCCCTGGCTCGCCTACTCCGGCGAACACGACGGCACCGACGGCCACGCCACCCTCGTCTTCGCGCACGCCCCCGAGAACGACCACGACGGCTCCCGCGGGACGCACCCCGCCCACTGGTTCGTGCGCAACGAGCCGTTCGCCGCCGTGGCCCCCTCCTGGGCGTTCCACGACGAACTCGAACTCGCCCCCGGTGACACCCTCGCCCGCCGCTACCGCGTGGTCGTGGCCGACGGCGCCTGGTCGCGGGAGGAGATCGCCAAGTACCTGGAGGCGCATCCGTGGTGAACACCTTCACCGGACTGCCCGGCGGGGTGGCCCTCTCGCACCTCTCCGTCTACGACTGGCCAGCCGCCGACGGCGTCTGCGGCGGAACTCCCCATATGCACCTGACCTGTTCGGAGGCGTACGTCGTCACCGGCGGCCGTGGCGCGGTGCAGACCCTCACCACGTCCGGGTACGAGGTCACCCCCCTCGTGGCCGGCACGGTCGCCTGGTTCACCCCGGGCACCATCCACCGGCTGGTGAACGAGGACGGCCTGCGCATCACCGTCCTCATGCAGAACAGCGGCCTGCCGGAGGCGGGCGACGCCGTACTGACGCTCCCGCCGGAGTACCTCACGGACCTCGAGACGTACGCCGCCGCGACCACGATCCCCACGGACGCGCCGGAGGAGGAGCGGGCCCGGGTGGCCCGCGCCCGCCGCGACCTCGCCCTGGAGGGATACCGCGTCCTGCGTGACGCCGCCGGCCCCGGACCGCTGGCCGCGTTCCACCGCGCCGCCGCGGCACTGGTACGACCCCGGCTCGCCGAGTGGCGCGAGCGCTGGCGCCGGGGCGCCGAAGCGGCCGCAGCTGCCACGGGGGAGCAGCTGGGCCGCCTCGGACAGGGCGACGCCGGTTACCTCGCCGACGCCGTCGTACGGGCCGAACAGCCGTCGGCGTACAGCAGGTTCGGGATGTGCGGGCGACTGGACGTCTACAAGGGCGACTGAGATCGGTCGCCACTGTGGGGGCGGCGGTGATCAGGCCGCCGTCGGTCCGGTGATCAGGCCGCCGTCGGTCCCGAGACGGTCCAGCCCTCGGCCCGTGGATGGGCCGTCAGGTCCTCGTGGCGGACGGGGTCGCCGCAGGCCCGGCAGACGACGACCGGCACCAGGTCGTGGCCGCAGCTGTGCTCGACCGTCATGGGCAGCTCGACTCCGCCCCGCACATGCCGGTCGCCCCACTCCTTGAGGGTCATCAGGACCGGCTCCAGCTCCAGACCCGCCGGTGTCGGCCGGTACTCGAAGCGCTGCGGCCGCTCGCTGTAGACGCGCTTGGTCAGAATCCCCGCCTCGACGAGCCGGCGCAGCCGGGCGGCCAGGATGTCGCGCGGGGCGCCGATGTTGCGCACCAGCTGGTCGAAGCGGCCGTTGCCCAGACACACCTCCCGCAGGACGAGCAGCGAGTACTTCTCGCCGACCAGCGCCAGGGTGTCGGCGATGGAACAGGGGCGCGGGTCTTTGGGGGCGGCCATGACGGCCATTCTAGGGGAGGGTTTGTTTTTCCAACTCACTGCGTTATGGTGAGTTTGGATTCCCTACTCACTGGTAGGCCCGTCATCGTGAAGTCGTGGAGGCCCGCACCATGCGTGACGCAGTGATCGTCGAAGCCGTACGCACCCCGATAGGCAAGGGCAAGCCGAACGGCGCCCTCGCGCACGTCCACCCCGTGGAGCTGCTCGCCCACACCCTGCGCACCCTCGTCGAACGCTCCGGTGTCGACCCGGCGTTGATCGACGACGTCATCGGCGGCACGGTCACCCAGGTCGGCGAGCAGTCGGTCAACATCACCCGGCAGGCCGTCCTGTCCGCGGGCTTCCCCGACGCGGTACCCGCGACCACCGTGGACCGGCAGTGCGGCTCCTCGCAGCAGGCCGTGCACTTCGCGGCCCAGGGCGTGCTCGCGGGGGCGTACGACATCGTCGTGGCCTGCGGGGTGGAGTCCATGGGCCGGGTGCCGATGGGATCGGCGGTGCTCCCCGGCACCGACCCGTTCGGCCCCGGTGTCGCCCGGCGCTATCCGGAGGGCCTGGTCCCGCAGGGCATCAGTGCCGAGCTCATCGCCACCAAGTGGTCCATGACCCGCGAGGCCCTGGACGACTTCGCGCTCTCCTCGCACCGGAAGGCTGCGGCGGCCTGGGAGGCGGGCCTCTTCGACGCGGAGACCGCGCCTCTTGAGGGCCTCGTGCGCGACGAGTGCGTCCGGCCCACCAGCACCCCCGAGATCCTGGCCGGCCTCAAGCCCGCCTACTACGACCCCGGCTACGCCGAGCGCTTCCCGCAGATCGAGTGGAACATCACCGCGGGCAACGCCAGCCCCATCAACGACGGCGCCTCCGCCGTCCTCATCATGTCCGGCGACACGGCGGCCCGCCTGGGCCTGCGCCCCCTGGCCCGTCTCCACAGCTTCGCCGTCACCGGCTCCGACCCCCTGCTGATGCTCACCGGAGTCATCCCGGCCACCGAGAAGGTCCTGCGGCGGGCGGGCCTCACCCTCGCCGACATCGACCTCTTCGAGGTCAACGAGGCCTTCTCCAGCGTCGTCCTGGCCTGGCAACAGGAACTGGGCGCCGACCTGAGCAAGGTCAACGTGCACGGCGGTGCGATCGCCCTCGGCCACCCCCTCGGCGCGAGCGGCACCCGTCTGACGACGACCCTGGTGCACGCCCTGCGCGCGCGGGGAGCGCGGTACGGCCTGCAGACGATGTGCGAGGCGGGCGGCATGGCCAACGCGATGATCGTGGAGCGCGTGTAGCGGCTCAGTGGCCCCGGAGGTGATGCCGCTTGCGCCAGGCGATCACCGTGCCCACCAACGCCGGCAGCGCGATGCAGGCCATGGCGATCAGAAAGGCCGGCGACGTGGGCGAGGAGGCTCGCGCACCCGCGACGACGTACGCGGCGGTGTTCGGGATCGATCCGAGCGCCGTCGCCACGAGGAACGGCACCCACCCCATCCGGGAGACGGCCGCACAGTAGTTGGCCGCCCAGAACGGCACCCCGGGAAAGAGCCGGGCCGCCATCATCGAGCGGAACGCGTGCCGGCTGAGCTGTCCGTCCGCGGCCTTCAGCAACCGCCCCCGCAGCAGCGGCCGTAGCGCGTCCTGCCCGAGCACCCGGCCCAGGCCGAAGGCGAGGCCGGCGCCGAGGACCGTGCCGGCGAGCGTCGTGCCTATGCCCAGCTGGGAGCCGAACAGCGCGCCCCCTGCCAGGTTCAGCAGCGGCCGGGGCACGAACGCCACGGTGCACAGCCCGTACGCCCCCGCGAACACGACGGCCGCGGCGGCACCGCCCCACTGCGGTGGCCAGCCGTCCGCCAGCAGCCGCTGCGGCTCGAAGAGCAGCACGGTCGTGGCGGCGGCGGCGAGCAGGGCGATCAGCAGCGACAGGCGCGACCAGGGCGAGAGCAGCACGCGCGTGAAGCGCGCGCCGGGCCCCTGCGGGGCGGGGGCGGGCACGGGCACCGCGAGGGCGAGCTCCGTGGCGGCGGCCCGGGGAGAGGCCGTGGCGGTGCCCCCAGAGCGGGTGGTGGCATCGAGCATCCCGTGACAGTAACGGATTGATATATGTGATCGCCGTATGGTTCGTCTCATGAGCGTCACAGGTGCGGATATTTTGGACGTGCCCTTCAGCACACTCGCCGACACCGTGCTGGATCGGCTCACCGTCGTGTACTCCGGCGCGGCCGACCCGGAGCGGGCCGCGCCGATGCGCGCGTACATGAAGGACGTGGCCCCCTTCCTCGGCCTCACCACACCCGTGCGCCGCGCCCTGTCCCGCACCGTCGTGTCCGGCCTGCCCCGGCCCCAGGAGGCCGACTGCACCGCGATCGCGCTGCGCTGCTGGGCGCTGCCCGAACGCGAGTACCAGTACTTCGCCGTGGACTATCTGCGCCGCCACGCGCGCGTGTGCTCGTCCGCCTTCCTGCCGGTGGCCCGGCACCTCGTGGCCACCGTCTCCTGGTGGGACACGGTCGACCTGCTGGCCGCCCATGTCGTGGGCGCCCTTGTCACGGCCGATCCGGCGCTCACCGCGGACATGGACGCCTGGATCGTCGACGACGACCTGTGGATCGCCCGCACCGCCCTGCTCCACCAGCTGCGCCACAAGGAACGCACCGACGCCGACCGCCTGTTCACCTACTGCCTGCGCCAGTCCGGCCACCCCGACTTCTTCATCCGCAAGGCGATCGGCTGGGCGCTGCGGGAGTACGCCAAGACCGACCCGGAGGCCGTACGGGCCTTCCTGGCGCGCGAGCGGGGGCGGTTCGCGCCGCTGTCGGTGCGGGAGGCGCTGAAGAACATCGGGGCGTGAGGCGGCCGGGCCCGAACTGCCGTGACGCGATAAATCATTCGACGCCGGGCCGCGCGTCGGCGATGATCGACGACATGTTCCGGTACGCCTTCCTCCTCGCAGCATCCGCGGTCGCGGATGCACCGAAGGCTGCCGTCCCGATCCTCCTGGCCGCTGTCGACGGCGCCCGAAGCTGACCCTCTCCGGAATGTCCGGCGGACCCCGCGAGGGGAGGGTCGGCGAGTCCCGGGGGTCCCCATCTCTCCTCAACCAGAGGCTTCGAGGTACCCAGCCATGCCCAAGACGGCGTACGTACGCACCAAACCGCATCTCAACATCGGCACGATGGGTCATGTCGACCACGGCAAGACCACCCTCACCGCCGCCATCACCAAGGTCCTCGCCGAGCGCGGCACCGGCACCTTCGTGCCGTTCGACCGCATCGACCGGGCCCCGGAGGAGATCGACCGCGGCATCACCATCAACATCGCGCACGTCGAGTACGAGACGGACACCCGGCACTACGCGCACGTGGACATGCCGGGCCACGCCGACTACGTCAAGAACATGGTCACCGGCGCCGCGCAGCTCGACGGGGCGATCCTCGTGGTCTCCGCGCTCGACGGGATCATGCCGCAGACCGCCGAACACGTGCTGCTGGCCCGGCAGGTGGGCGTCGACCACGTGGTCGTGGCCCTCAACAAGGCCGACGCGGCGGACGAGGAGCTCGTCGAACTCGTCGAGCTGGAGGTCCGCGAGCTGCTGACCGCGCACGGCTACGGCGGCGACGCGGTCCCCGTCGTACGGGTCTCGGGGCTGAAGGCCCTGGAGGGCGACCAGCGTTGGACGGCGTCCATCGAGGCGCTGCTCGACGCCGTGGACACCTATGTGCCCATGCCGGAGCGGTACGTGGACGCGCCGTTCCTGCTGCCGGTGGAGAACGTGCTCACCATCACCGGCCGCGGAACGGTGGTCACGGGGGCCGTGGAGCGCGGTGTCGTCCGCGTGGGCGACCGGGTCGAGGTGCTCGGCGCCGGCGTCGAGACCGTGGTCACCGGAGTGGAGACCTTCGGCAAGCCGATGGAGGAGGCGCAGGCCGGGGACAACGTGGCGCTGCTGCTGCGGGGCGTTCCACGGGACGCCGTCCGGCGCGGGCATGTGGTGGCGGCGCCGGGGAGTGTGGTGCCCGGGCGGCGGTTCTCGGCGCGGGTGTACATCCTGTCCACGCGCGAAGGCGGTCGTACGACACCTGTGTCGACCGGCTACCGGCCGCAGTTCTACATCCGTACGGCGGACGTGGTCGGCGACGTCGACCTCGGTGCGGCGGCGGTCGTGCGGCCCGGGGAGACGGTCACCATGGCCGTCGAGCTCGGGCGTGCGGTTCCGCTGGAGCCGGGGCTCGGGTTCGCCATCCGTGAGGGCGGGCGGACCGTCGGGGCGGGGACCGTGACCGCTGTGGAGTGAGGCTGAGGTGCGTGGGGGACCGCGGGACGGCTGTGGCCGGTCGCGCGGTCCCCCGCGTCCCTTGCGGGGCGCCGCCGGGCCGCACAATGGACTCGTGACCGGAGAAGCGACCGAACCCGTCCCCGTCAGCAGGACCACCGACTTCGGCCTCGCCAAGCTGATGCCCGACGTGGACCGGAAGCGGGCCTGGCTGCTGACGGTCGACGGGGCGCCGCAGTCGTACGTCGATCTGGACGAGCCGGAGTATCTGGAGTTCGAGTACGCGCGGCGGCTCGGGCATGTCCTGGACCTCGTCGACGGTCCGGGGCGGGCGCTGGACGTGGTGCACCTCGGTGGTGGTGCGTTCACCCTGCCCCGGTACCTGGCGGTGACCCGGCCCGGGTCCCGGCAGGACGTCGTCGAGGCCGACCGGGGGCTGCTGGAGCTGGTCGTGGAGCAGCTGCCGCTGCCGGACGGCTCCGGTGTCGCGCTGCACGCCGCCGACGCCCGCGCCTGGCTGGAAGCCGCCCCCTCCGACTCGGCGGACGCGATCGTCGCCGATGTCTTCGGCGGGTCCCGGGTCCCGGCCCATCTCACCTCGCTCGACTACGCCCGTCAGGCGGGGCGGGTGCTGCGCGCCGACGGCGTCTACCTGACCAACCTCGCGGACGCCGCGCCGTTCGGCTTTCTGCGCTCCCAACTCGCCACGTTCGCGGCGGAGTTCGAGGAGCTGGTGCTGATCGCCGAGCCTGCGGTGCTGCGCGGGCGGCGGTTCGGCAACGCCGTCCTGGTCGCCTCGCACCACCCCGTCGACACGGCCGCCCTGGCCCGGCTCACCGCCGCCGACGCCTTTCCCGCCCGGGTCGAACACGGCGCGGGCATACGGGAGTTCATCGGCGACGCGCCACCCGTGCGGGACGCGGACGCCGTACCGTCACCCGAGCCCCCCGACGGCGCGTTCGGCATCGGCTGAACCGCCGGCCACGACCACGTCCCCGCTACGACGGCGCAGGTTGCGTACGTCCGGCACGCTCAGCACCGCCGCCGTGACCACCACGACCAGCGCCGCACAGCCCCACAGCGCGGCCGTCCGCCCGAAGGCATCCTCCGCCGGGCCCGCCAGTGCCGTGGCCGCCGGCATGAGCGCGATGGACCCGAACCAGTCGTAGGCCGAGACGCGCGAGAGCTTCTCCTCGGGTATCTCCTGGTGCAACGCGGTCATCCAGCTCACCCCGAACACCTCCACCAGCGTCCCCGCCGGAAGCATCGCCGCGCACAGGACACCGATGGGCGCCGGCACGGCGAGCGCGGCCGACGGCAGGGCCATCGGGAAGACGCACAGGGTGCCGACGAGCAGGCGTGGTCGGCGCGTCCTGGGCGGCGGGCGTGATCCTTCAGACACCGCACAGATCTGGCCACCCGCTGCTACTCGTGGGTAACATCGCCGTCATGAGCGCAGACCAGATGTCCGTCGGCGAGATGCTCGCCGCCACCGTGCCGATGGCCCGGACCTTGAAGCTCGAGTTCGTGGAGACCTCGCCGGAGAAGGCCGTGGTGGCCCTGCCCGACCAGGGCGAGTTCCACAACCACGTCGGCGGTCCGCACGCCGGCGCGATGTTCACCCTCGGGGAGACCGCGAGCGGGACGATCGTCCTTGCCGCCTTCGGGGACCAGCTCTCGCGGGCCGTGCCGCTCGCCGTCAGCGCCGAGATCGCGTACAAGAAGCTGGCGATGGGTGCCGTCACGGCCACCGCTACCCTCGGCCGCCCGGCCGCCGACGTCGTCGCGGAGCTGGACGCGGGGGAGCGCCCCGAGTTCCCGGTGTCGATCGAGATCCGCCGCGGGGACGGTGCCGTCACCGGTGAGATGACCGTCGTATGGACGCTGCGGCCCAACGGCTGAGCGCCGGCCTGACGTTGGGGCCCGGGGCATGCCGCCCCCGGGCCCCTCGCCGTGCCGTCGGTCGTCGAGTCCGGTGCCTCGGTCGGTGACAACCTGCTGTCGGAGCGGCGAGACCGAGTCGTCAAGCGGCGATCCGACGGCGGGCGGTGTCCGTCCCGTTCTCCAGCCGTGCCACGAACTCCTTGAGCCACGCCACGAATTCGGGGCCGAGATCGTCGCGGTCGCAGGCGAGCCGGACGACCGTGCGCAGATAGTCGGCCTTGTCGCCGGTGTCGTAGCGCAGGCCGTCGAAGACGACGCCGTGCACGGTGCCGCCCGCGGCCAGTTCCTGGAGGGCGTCGGTCAGCTGGATCTCACCGCCGCGGCCCGGCGCGGTGCGTTCGAGGACGCCGAAGACGGCCGGGTCGAGGACATAGCGGCCGATGACGGCGTAGGCGCTGGGCGCGTCCTGGCGTGAGGGCTTCTCGACCAGCCCGGTGACGCGGACCACGTCCTCCTCGCCCGTCGCCGTCACGGCGGCACAGCCGTAGAGGTGGATCTGCTCCGGCGGTACCTCCATGAGGGCGACCACGCTGCCCGCGTACCGGTCGCGGACGTCCAGCATCCGGCTGAGCAGCGTCTCGCGCGGGTCGATCAGGTCGTCGCCCAGCAGGACCGCGAACGGCTGGTCGCCGACGTGGCGGCGGGCGCACAGCACGGCGTGGCCGAGACCGAGCGGCTCGCCCTGGCGGATGTGGTGGATGTTGGCCAGCCGGGCCGGGTCACGGACCGCGTCCAGGCGTACGGCGTCGCCCTTGGCGGCGAGGGCCTGCTCCAGCTCGAAGGCGTTGTCGAAGTGGTCCTCGATGGCCCGCTTGTGCCGGCCGGTGACCATGAGCACGTCGTCCAGACCGGCCGCGGCCGCCTCCTCCACGACGTACTGGATGGCCGGCTTGTCGACGACCGGCAGCATCTCCTTGGGGGTGGCCTTGGTGGCCGGCAGAAAGCGGGTGCCGAGGCCGGCGGCCGGGACGACGGCCTTGGTGACCGTGCGGGCGGCGACGGTGGCGGGGGCGGTGGCGGGGGCGCTCGAAGAGTGGGGGGCGATCATGCGGTCCATGCTGGCCCACGGGGATGAGAGCTTCACGGGAGAAACCTCGGAGGTCCCTGTGTGTGCGGCGACGGCGCGTCAGATGTTGGAGATTTCGTGTGCCAACCGTCTTTGGGTGCACACAAGTTGAGGCCTGTCTGCCGATGGTTATCGAATGCCGGTGCGGATACCGCCGGTAACTTATCTGAACTTTCCTCGTTTTGAACATGAGTCACTCGAACTCCTTGTTTCCTGTGCGCCAATTGTGCGAAAGTGAACGGCCCTATAGCGGTCCCAGACCCGACGCGCATAGGTATGCACCAATCAGGCACCTGCTTTCCCGTGGACGTGTGCATTCCGCACGCCTCCTGCGGCTTGGAAGGAATTTGGTTCTGTGCAATCCCCGTACCCCCCACGTCCGCCGTATCCGCCGCGCCCCGGTTCGGGTCCGGCCGAGTCCGACCGCAATCTCGTCGCGCAGCTGGGGCAGGGCCCGGCGGGCGCCCTGCTCCTGGTCCGGCACTGGCGGGCGACCTGCGAGTACGCGGCCATCTGTCTGTCGACCACCGAGAGTGCCGGCTCGATGGTCGCGGCCGCGGCCTTCCACCGGGTGCTCGACCGGCCGACCGGCGGGGCGCTGCGGCCGCAGCTCCTCACGGCCGTACGGGACACGGTCAAGGAGTGGGCGACCGACGACCGTATATCGGTGGTGCTGCCGGAACTCGGCAAACCGACCGGCGGTCGCGGACTGCGAGCCGCACGCTCCGTGACACCCGAAAGGCGACAGCTCGCCGAGCGCGCATTCCGCGCCCTTCCGGGGGCGTCGCAATGCCTCCTCTGGCATGTCGAGGTCGAGGCGGAACCCATATCCGTACCCGCCGTTCTGTTGGGGGTGGACGAGCCCACCGCGGCGGCCGCGCTCGAGCAGGCGCGTGAGCAATTCCGGCAGGGCTGCGTTCGCGCCCACCGGGAACTCGCGCCCGGCAAGGAATGCCGCTTCTACAACCGCCTCCTCGACGTCCCGATCCGCAGGGGCGGCGCCCTGCTCCCGGACGTCCAGCAGCATCTGATGGCGTGCCGCTACTGCCGGCACGCCGCCGAGCAGCTCAGCCATTTCGAGGGCGGACTCGGCGTGCTCCTCGCCGAGACCGTGCTCGGCTGGGGTGCCCAGCGCTACCTGGACTCCCGCCCCGGACGCGGCGATGGCCAGGCGGTGCGGCCCGGGCAGGGCGGCCTCCGCCCGGCCGGCGGCGGCCGTCATCGCCCCGGACCCACGGGCAGAAGGGCGAAGGCCGCCGTCGTGGGTGTCGGTGTCACCGCCCTCGTCCTTCTCGCCACGGTCCTGGTGACCAAGGGCTGGTCCGACGAGAACGGTGTCCCGCGTACGCACGCCACCTGGGGCGCGCCCAGCGGCAGCACCCTGGCCCCCGCGCAACCCGTCGGCGGGACCCGGGCCGTCGGCTCACCGTCGCCGGCCTCCGCCGGAGGGCCCGTCGAGGTCGGCCGCGGCAGGCTCCGGGCCGCGCGCAGCGGCCTCTGCCTCGACGTCGACGGCGGCCGGGTGGTCTCCGGGGCGCACGCCGTACTGGCTGCCTGCTCCGCCGCCGGGACCCAGCAGTGGTCGTACCAGGACGACGGGCTGCTGCGCAGTGGCTTCGACCCGACCCTGTGCCTGGACTCGGAAGCGGACCGGCACTCGGTGGTCCTGGCCGGTTGTGTCGTACACGCGGGGGAGGTGCGCTACGACCTCACCGTGCGCGGCGAGTTGCTGCTGCGCGGCGGGAAGGGGCTGCTGGTCGCCCCCGGGAAGGAGAAGTCCGTCGTCGTCACCGAGCGGGACGGGTCGGCCGGGCAGCGCTGGGTGCTCGAAGTGGGCGGCGCCGGCGCCCAGGGCGCGGAGGGGACGGGCGGAGCCGGGCCGGAAGGCGCACCACAGGGGAGTGCGCCTTCCGGACAGCCCGTCCCTCCGCCGGGCGCCACGCAGCCGCCCGGCGCCGAACCGCCCGAGGGCGGTCCCGACGGGCCGAAGGAGGCCGGGCAGGGCGAGCAGGGCGGGCAGGGCGAGCAGTACGGCACGCGGATGGCCCAGGTCGGCCACGAGACCCGGCCGACCCCGCTCGACGAGGTGCGAACCGCCCCCGCCGGCGTGCTGGACACGGTCTCCACCGTGACGGCCCCGCTCGCCGGCGTCACGGCGCCCCTCACCACCCTGCTCCGCTGAGAGACCGGATCCACCGACGGGGCCACCCTCCACCGAGGGCGGCCCCGTCCGCGTTTCCCGCCGCCCCGTCATCGTTTGTTGTCGTCTTCGTTTGTTGTCGGCGTTTCCACTGTTTCCTGTTCGCATGATTGACACGAGTCACCTGCGGTCATAGTTTTCCCGCCGCGCCGGTGATGTCCAACGGGTCGTCAAGTGACCAGAGACACAAGGAGAGTTCAGAAGCCGAACGCAGGACCCGCGATGCCGTCGCAAGCTCCCCCACGGGGGCACCCCCAGCGGTTCACATCGTCGTGCCCGCACACCGAAGGAGTGACGGCTCATGTCCGACACCGTCTCCCGGCGATCCGCCCTGCGCCTGATGGGCGGCGCGATCGCCGTCGCCACCGCGGCCACCGGCGGTCTCGTGCCTCCCGCTCACGCGCAGGCGAGACCGGAGAAAGGGGCCGGCCCCCGCGTGGAAGGCCTCATCGCCAGACTCACCCTCGACGAGAAGATCTCCCTTCTGCACGGTGCCACCGACCCCGCCTCGCTCGGCCAGGCGGGCTACGTCCCCGGGGTGCCCCGCCTCGGCATCCCGCCCCTGCGCCTGACCGACGGCCCGGCCGGCGTCCGCGTCACCGCGCACGCCACCGCCCTGCCCGCCCCCGCTCTGCTCGCCTCCGCCTTCGACCCCTCCCTCGCCCGCCGCTACGGCCAGGTCGTCGGCCGTGAGGGCCGCGCCCTCGGCCAGGACGTGCTGCTCTCCCCGATGGTCAACCTCATCCGCACCCCGTACGCGGGCCGCAACTTCGAGACCCTCAGCGAGGACCCGCTGCTCGCCTCCCGGCTGGTCGCCGCGGAGATCGGCGGCATCCAGGGCGAGCACCTCATCGCGACCGTCAAGCACTACGCGATGAACAACCAGGAGCAGGACCGTATGTCCATCGACGTACGGGTCGACGAACAGACCATGCACGAGATCGAGTTGCGCGGCTTCGAGGCGGCGATCGACGCCGGCGCCGGCGCCGTGATGGGCGCCTACAACAAGGTCAACGGCACTTTCGCCTGCGAGAACAAGACCCTGCTCACCGACATCCTGCGTGAGCGGTGGGGTTTCGAGGGCTGGGTGATGACCGACTGGTTCGCCGCCCACAGCACGGTCGCCGCCCTCACCGCCGGACTCGACATGGAGATGCCCGACGGCACCTACTTCGGCACGGCCCTCAAGACGGCCGTGCAGAACGGCAGCGTGGCCGAGCGCTACGTCGACCGGGCCGTGCGCCGCGTCCTCGCCGTCATGGACCGCTTCGGCCTGCTCGACGGCAGCGTCCCGCCGCGCCCCGCCCGTGACGCGGCGGCCGGCGCGGCCGTCGCCCTGGAGGTCGCCAAGGCGGGCGCCACCCTTCTGCGCAACGAACACCGCACTCTCCCGCTCGCCCGCGGGGGCTCCGTCGCGGTGATCGGCCCGACCGGCAGCCTGCCCTTCGTCAGCGGCGGCGGCAGCGCCCATGTCGTCCCCGACCACGCCGACAGCCCCTTGGACGCCATCAAGTCCCGTGCCGGAAAGGTCACTTACGCCCTCGGCGAGGACCTCTTCGGCAAGGCGATCCCCGCGTCCGCGCTCAGCCCCGCCCTCGACAGCGAGGGCCAACAGGTCGGCGCCGGAAAGATCTGGAGCTACGACGGCACGCTCACCGTCCCCGAGGCGGACGAGTGGACCTTCGTGCTGCACTTCTCCTCCGCGCCCACGGCCCGCCCCAAGGTCCTGCTCGACGGCACCGAACTGTTCCCGCAGGCCGCCGGGTTCGGCGAGTACTTCTCGGGCGGGCTGGTCTCGACCGCCCCCGACGGACTGTCCGTCCGCCGCAAGACCCTCACGCTCGCCGAGGGCGGCCACACCCTCCGGATCAGCGCGCAGGGCGGAGCCTCCGGTCTGCTGTTCCGTCTGCGCCGGATCACCGGCGCGACCCGCGCGCAGGACGTCGCCGAGGCCGTCAAGGCCGCTCGGGTCGCCCGGGACGTCGTCCTGTTCGCCTACGAGGACGCCACCGAGGGCCTGGACCGGAGCACCCTCGCCCTCCCCGGTCACCAGGAGCGGCTGATCGAGGCGGTCACGGCGGCCAACCCGCGCACCACCGTCGTCCTCAACACCTCGTCCGCCACGTCGATGCCATGGCTCGGGCGCACCGGCGCCGTGCTGCAGATGTACTACCCGGGCCAGGAGGGCGCGGAGGCCACCGCGGCCGTTTTGTACGGCGAGTGCGACCCCGGCGGCCGTCTCACCCAGTCCTTCCCGGTCGACGACCACCACCATCCCGTCGCCGACAACCCTCTCCGCTATCCGGGAGTCGACGGCACCGAGGAGTACTCGGAGGGCATCCACGTCGGCTACCGCTGGTACGACGCGGAAGGCGTGCGCCCGCTGTTCCCCTTCGGGCACGGGCTGTCGTACACCACCTTCGCCTACGACAGCCTGCGGGTGCGCCCCACCCGACGCGGTCTGGAGGTGTCCTTCGACGTGCGCAACACCGGACGGCGTACGGGAGTCACGGTCCCGCAGGTCTACGTCGGGCGCTCACCCGACCTCCGACTCGACCAGGCGGTACGCGTGCTGGGCGGCTTCGAGCGGCTGACGCTGAGGGCGGGCGAGCGGCGGCGGGTCACGGTGGAGGTCTCCGCACGCACATTGTCCTCATGGGACCCGAAGCGTCACGATTGGGTGCTCGGGACCGGCCTGCGCGGGGTGTGGGTCGGGGCGTCCTCACGTGATCTGCGGCTGCGGGCGAGCGTGGAGGTGGGCAAGTGATACGACGCGTCACCGTCGCCCTGACGGCCCTCGCCGCGGCGCTTCTCGCCCCCGTCCCCGCGGCGCGGGCGGCGACCCCGGCCCACGATCCGGTCGTTCGCACCGACGCCGGCCTCGTGCGAGGTGAAACCACCGCGGAAGGACGGCAGTTCCTCGGCATCCCTTACGCCGAGCCGCCCGTCGGCGCCCTCCGTTGGCGTGCCCCACGGCCCGTCCACCCCTGGAACGGGGTGCGTTCGGCGCGGGCCTTCGGCAACAAGTGTGTACAGACGTCGAGTTGGGACCCCGGATACGACCGGCCGTCGTACACCGAGGACTGTCTCGATGTGAACGTGTACGTGCCCGACGGGTCCGAACGACGTCCGGTGCTGGTCTGGTTCCACGGCGGAGGCCTCACCGCGGGCGCCGGACGGGACGTCGTCCCCGACACCTTCGCGCGCCGGACGGGCACGGTCGTCGTGACCGTCAACTACCGCCTCGGCGCGATGGGTTTCCTCGCCGAGACCGGTCTCGACCGCGAGGCGCGCGACGGGGTCTCGGGCAACTTCGGGATGCTCGACCAGCAGGCGGCCCTGCGCTGGGTGCGGTCCGACATCGGCCGCTTCGGCGGCGATCCGGGCCGCGTCACCATCGCCGGCGAGTCGGCGGGCGGCCGCTCCGTCTGCACCCAGCTGGCCTCGCCGACGGCGAAGGGCCTGTTCCGGGCGGCCGTCATCGAGAGCGGCGCGTACGGCGACTGCGGCGCGCGTACGCACGCCGACGCGGTGTCCGAGGGAGCCGACTTCGCCCAGCGGCTCGGCTGCGCGACGATCGCCTGTCTGCGCGGCAAGCCGGCGCGCGAGATCCTCGACGCCCAGGGCGACTTCGACTGGGGCCCGGTGACCGGCGGCGCGTTCCTGCCGGTTCAGCCGGAGCAGGCGATGGCGCGGGGGACCGCGTCCCGGGTGCCGGTGATCAACGGCTCCAACAAGGACGAGGGCCGCCTGTTCGCCTTCGGCGACTTCGACCTGAACGGTACGCCGGTCACGGCCGAGCAGTACCCCGACCTGATGCGCCAGAACTTCGGCGAGGAGGCGCTGCGGCGCTACCCGCTCTCCGACTACCCCACCCCGACCATCGCCTACGCCACCGCCTGGGGCGACGCGGTGTTCAGTTGCTCGGCGCTGCGGCTGGACGGGCTCCTGGCCGCCCGCGGCCCCCTCTACTCGTACGAGTTCGCGGACCGCACCTCCCCGCCCTTCGCGTCCCTGCGCAATCTGCACACGGACTTCGACTTCGGCGCGACCCATGTGAACGAGGTCCAGTACCTCTTCAAGCACTTCGGACTGGAGAGCCCGTTCGACGCGGAGCAGCGGACGCTGTCGCGGCAGATGATCGACTACTGGGGATCCTTCGTACGGGACGGCGTCCCGCGGGCCGCCGGACAGCCCGCCATGCCCACGGGTCCGGGCGTGGTCCTCTCCCTGAAGACCGCCGCCGAGGGAGGAAACACCCTCAGCGCCACGGTGCGTCAGGAGCACCGGTGCGACCTCTGGGACAGCCCCTCGGGGAGCTGACCCGGTAGGCTTCCCGGCGTGCGCCCCCGTGCACCCGGAAGTAGTGCAGCGCGCCGGACAGCAGCCGCACCGGCCGCCC
>NZ_JBEXCS010000105.1:0-32897 GCF_040605395.1 Streptomyces sp. NPDC005648
CCGCAACCTGCTGAAGAACGGGCGCCTGGCGCGCGCCATCTCGGATGCGGCCTGGACGGACCTGCGCATGATGCTGGAGTACAAGTGCGCCTGGTACGGGCGCGACCTCGTCGTGATCGACCGCTTCTTCCCCAGCTCCAAGCTGTGCGGAAGCTGCGGCACGGTCGCGGCGAAGCTGGCGCTGAACGTCCGCGCGTGGACGTGCGAGCACTGCGGCGTGGTGCATGACCGGGACGTGAACGCGGCACGCAACATCCTGGCCGCCGGGCTGGCGGCGTCTGCCTGTGGAGACGGTGTAAGACCTCAACGGGAGTTCTCCCGGACGGGGCAGTTGTCGGTGAAGCAGGAACCCCAGCGGGCGACCGCTGGAATCCCCCGCCGATAGGCGGGGGAAGAAGTCAAAGGATGACCGCAGTGCTCCGGGTGATCCATAGTGTCTCCAGGTGACCGGGCGGCGGCGGTCTTCCGGGTGCGCCGGAAGGAAACAACAGACGCAACGACTGCCATGGCGGTGATTCAGTGCCCTCGCGCATAGCCCTCGTCGGTGCCGGCCGAATGGGGACACCAGTGTGTGGACGCTTCGTTTCGGCGGGCCACACGGTGACCGTTTCCGATCTGCGTCCCGAACGGGAAGAAGCGGTGCGCTCATTGGGCGCCCATTGGGCGCCCTCCGTCACGACCGCCGCAGCCGGGGCGGCTGTACTGGTCACCGTGGTTCCCGGCCCCGATGAGGCCGCGGCCGCTCTTCCGGATGCCGTGTTCGCCGCCCTGGCCCCCGGGGCGGTGTGGATCGACATGACGAGCAACGCCCCCGCAACCGCGCGGGAGTTGCGGGCACGAGCCGGCGCCCACGGCGTCGACGCCCTCGAAGCACCCGTAGGCGGCACTCCGCGGGACGCCGAACACGGGCGCCTGCGGCTGTTCGTGGGCGGTTCCGCTGAAGTCCTCGACCGGTGCAGGCCGCTGCTGGAGGCAGTGGCCACACCGGACCGGATCCGCCACATGGGCGGCCCGGGAACCGGCTACACGACGAAACTCCTCATCAACCTTCTCTGGTTCGGACAGGCCACGGCAACCGCCGAGGCCCTGCTCCTCGGACGCCGAGCAGGCATCGACCTCACCGCCCTGCACGACACGCTGGCCGACAGCGCGGCGGGCAGCGACTTCATCCGCCGGGACCTGCCGGCCCTGTACGCCGGGGACTACCTTCGCTCCTACGGCCTCGACCGCATCCACGACCAGCTCGCAGTCATCACCGGTGAAGCCCGAGACCTCGGCACCCCACACGAGATGGCCGACACAGTGCTGCGCATCCACCGGCTGGCCCTGGAACGCTTCGGACCTGTGGATGGCGAACTCCTGGCCGTAGCCCTCCTGGAGGAGGCCGCCGGTATCCTGCTGCGCCCCTGACCGGCCCCATACTTCTTTCCTTGCAGCTGACAGGACCCTCGGCAAGTCTCATCGTTGCAGGTCAGCAGAACTCTCCACTTCTTTGATCAAGGCTTGGACAGTTCCGCTCGTGTGCTGACTGGGCACGGGTCACAGCGTGAGTACCTGTCCGGTGGGCAGGATGTGCACGCCGGTGTCGGGAGCCAGATCGCCAACAGCGTCCTTGTAGTGCTTGGGATGGTTGCGGTCGAGCTTCACGAGGATCCGGTCGCCGATCGCGCCGGACGTGGGGGCGTAGTGGATCGGGACCGCCAGCGTGGGGCGCAACAGGGCGGTGAGTTCTGCGGCCTGAGCTGCGTCCATGACCTCTTGGCGGCTGCCCTGCGGACGGGAGGTGAGCCCGTTGATCGGCATCAGGGCCAGGCCGATGTCGGGGAAGCGTTGGGCAATCTCGTCGAACTCGGGTATGCGGCGGGTGTCGGCGCCGAAGAGGACCGTCGTACCGTCAGCCTCCAGAAGGGGTGGAGCACGGTGACCAGGACCCGGTCGGCACACGCTGACGGTGACCGAGACCGCGCTCGTCTTCCTCGAGGATGCCCGCCGCCGCGGCGATGTGTGCCGGCCGCTGGACTGGATCCCCGAGGTCCACCACCCGATCGGGAGCGGCGAGGCCGTCATCCCCGACGCGCTCCTGTACTACCGGCGCGGCCCCGTCGACGGCGACAACGGGTCGATGCTGCGAGCGTTCGTGGAAGTCGACCGGGCCACCATGGGCCCCGAACGCGCCTCCAAGCTCAGCGCGTACGAGCGCCTTCCACGCTATGTGCCCGTGATCCCGGTGCGCCGGCCGACCGTCCAGGAGCCGGCGGTTGAGGAGTGGCGGTGGCGCTACCCGCTCTTCCCCCGCGTCTTGTTCGTCCTGGACGGCACCGGCCCGGCCGACGCCGAGAATCGGATCAGCGCCCTGCACGCGGCGGTTGGGCTGCTGGCCCGCTTCCCGTACGAGATCCCCGTCCTCGCGGCACCGCTGGCCGACCTGTAGCCGTGGGTCGGGCCGCGGTGGTCCGCGCGCAGTTCGGTGAGCATGTCGCCGTAGCGGTCGGCGTAGAGGATGCCTTCGACGACGACGTGGAATCCGGCGTCCAGGGCGTAGCGGGCGGTCAGGTCGATCAGGCCGATGTTCGCGGCGCCGGGCCGGTCCCGCTCGCGGAGCATGATGCGGCGGAGGTTGTCCTGGCCGACCAGGGCCAGGTCGCGGCCGAACCGCTCGCGCAGGCCGTCCGCGACGGACGACTTCCCTGAGGCGCTGTTGCCGCGCAGCACGACCAGTCGGGTTTCTTCGGTGCCCACCATCACGGTGGTCAGGTTATCGACGGCAGGTGACAGCGCTGTGGGTGTTCCGGGTGGGCGTCGCCGCCGAAGCCCCGACGGGTGACTTTCCCCTCGCGTACGCGAGGGGGTATCTCAGCGCATCCGCGCAACTTGCCTGTTTGCGGTCCGCCGCGGGGTACGCACGGGAAGAACGGGATCTACTGACGGCGGAAGGGCTCGGGCGCGCATGCCGGGGCGGGGCCGGCCGGGACCGGCGGGCGCCGGATGAGAAGACGATCACTCTGCGGGAAGGATGCGCCGACGGACGGAAGGCGCTCTGTCACCGAAGACTGACGGGCCGACCCCGCCACAGATCATATTGCTGCATGTTTCTAGTTGTTGCAAGTCACTTGCAATAGAGGCGTAGGCTGTCCCCGGACGATCACTCACCCGGAAAGGGGACGTGCCTGATGAGCACGTACGCGCTTCCCGATCTGCCCTACGACTACGCCGCGCTGGAGCCGGCCATCACCGGGCAGATCCTGGAGCTGCACCACGCCAAACACCACGCCGCCTACGTCAAGGGCGCCAACGACACCCTCGAACAGCTCGCCGAGGTCCGCGAGAAGGACCAGATCACCCCCACCGGCCTGGTCGGCCTGGAGAAAACCTTCGCCTTCAACCTCTCCGGCCACGTCCTGCACTCGATCTTCTGGCAGAACCTCTCCCCCGACGGCGGCGATCGCCCCGACGGCGCCCTCGCCGACGCTATCGACGAACACTTCGGCGGCTTCGAGCAGTTCAGGAAGCAGCTCACCGTCGCGACCGCGTCCGTCCAGGGCTCCGGCTGGGGAGTGCTTGCCTGGGAGCCCCTGGGCAAGCGCCTGATCGTGGAGCAGGTCTACGACCACCACGGCAACGTCGGCCAGGGCACCACCCCGCTGCTGGTCTTCGACGCCTGGGAGCACGCCTACTACCTGCAGTACAAGAACGTCCGCCCCGACTACGTCACCAAGCTGTGGGACCTGGTCAACTGGGAAGACGTCACCGCCCGCTACACCGAGGCAACCGGCGCCTGACCGGCATCACAGCATCAACGGGCGGGCCGGGAAGCCACCACGGCCTCCCGGCCCGCCAGCGCGGCGGGCTGTCCGCCAGGTCCTGCTGCGGCGCTGGTCAGGCGGTCTAGCGCGCAGGGCGGGCGCGGTAGTGGCGGCCAGTTCCTCGGCCTGTTCGCCGGTGACCGGGAAGACGACGCGGCTGGCGACGGAGCCGCCGCGTCGGTATCCCCGACACGTGCAGCTCACCCCTCCCGAACGCGGCGATCCCCTCCGCCCGCTGAAGCGCCCACTTCATCTGCGGCTCTGCATGGAGGCCTTACCGCCGGCCTGCTGTCTGTGCTCGGCGGCTGAAGGCGAAGTTCTCCTCACCGGGGTGTGGCCCGCGGGTCCGCGGGGTGACGGGCTGCAGTTGGATGTGGGCGTCGAGGCCGGTGCCGGGTGCGGTGCGGAGGGCGATGGTGCCGCCGGAGGCGTCGACGAGGTGGCGGACGATGGGCAGGCCGAGGCCGGTGCCGTCGTGGTGGGAGTCGGAGGAGCGCCAGAACCGGTCGAAGGCCCGCTCGCGGTCGGCGTCGCTCATGCCCGGCCCTTGGTCGACGATGTGGAGTTCGGCGCCGGGAACGCGGTGCAGGGTGATGGTGGTGCTGGGAGGGGAGACGCGCAGGGCGTTGGCGAGGAGGTTGTCGATGATCTGCTCCAGTGCGCCGGGGATCGCCCACACCTGGCCGACGGGTGGGCCGGTGATGTCGAGGGCGACGTACTGCTCGGCTGCCAGCGGCTCCCACATCGCCGCCCGTTCGGTGACGACGATGTCGAGGTCGACGGGTTCGGGGGTGGTGGCGGTGTTCTCCAGGCGGGCCAGGGCGAGCAGGCCCTGGACCATGCGGCCGAGGCGTTCGACCTCGCCGACGGCTTCCTCCAGACTGCCGTGCGCTCGCGGGTCGAGGTAGGGCTCGAAATTCTCCAGCCGCAGCCGCAGCCCGGTGAGCGGGGTTTTCAGCTGGTGGGAGGCTTCCGAGGCGAACGCCTGCTGGGCCTCGAGCAGGTGCTGGAGCCGGGTGTCGGTGCGGGTGAAGGACGCGGCGAGGCGGCGCAGTTCGGGCGGTCCGGTGGTGGCGTCGGGCGGGTGAGTGAACTGTCCTTCGGCGAGCTGGGTGGTCGCGGCCTCCAGGGTGCGCAGGGGACGGGTGATCCAGCGGGCCAGGCTGAAGGCGACCAGGGCGACGGCGGCGAGGATGCAGGCGCCGGCCAGGGCGAGGGCGCCCCAGATGCGGTGGACACGGGTGCTGACCTGGTCCAGGGGGTAGGTCAGGCGCAGGGTGCCGCGGATGAGGGTGCCAGAGGCGCCGGGCATGGTCGCGGACAGGACGTCGCGGCCGGCGCCGTCGGTCGTGGTGGTGACGGTTGGGAGGTTGCGCAGCGCGCGGGCGATGTCCGGCTGGGCGGCGAGGCTGATGCCGGTGCGGGCGGCCGGGTCGGAGTCGGCCAGGACGATGCCTCGTTTGTCGGTGACGATGACGTGGCCGCCGGTGCGGGTGGCGTAGTCGCCGACGACGTCGGGCAGCGCGTCGAGCTGGCCTTTTTCGATGTTCTCCTCGGTGACCTCGGCGAGCATGGACGCGTCGCGTTCCACGCTCTGGGAAGCCCGGGAGGTCTCGCCACGGGCGTAGATGAAGCCGAGCGGGATCCCCAGGCCGGCCAGCACCAGCAAGGCCAGGGCGAGGTAGCTCAGCATCAGGCGCCGAGTCATCAGACCGCCTCCCCGGTGGGGTCGCCGGGGACGGTGAGGCGGAAGCCGACGCCGCGGGCGGTGGTGATCCAGCCCGGGTCACCGAGCTTGCGGCGCAGGGCAGCGACGTGGGCGTCGAGGGTCTTGGTGGGGCCGAAGAAGTGCGGGTCCCACACCGTGTCCATGATCTGCTGCCGGGAGTACACCGTCCCGGGATCCTCCGCGAGGAAGGCGAGCAGGTCGAACTCCCGCGGGGTCAGGGCGACATGCCGGCCATCGAGGTGCACCTCGCGGGTGCGGCGGTTGACGGTCAGCGAGCCCAATGTCTCGGCGCCGGAGGCGGGTTGACGTGCTTCTGGTATTCGCGTGTGCTCGGCTGGTGTGTACGCGGGCGCTCCGGAACGGCGGATGACCGCGCGGATGCGGGCGATCAGCTCGCGCACACCGAAGGGCTTGGCGAGGTAGTCGTCCGCGCCGAGTTCGAGACCGACGATGCGGTCGGCTTCCTCGCCCCGCGCGGTGATCATGATGATGGGGACGGCGGAGCGGGCGCGCAGACTACGGCAGACGTCCAGACCGTCCATGTCAGGCAGGCCGAGATCCAGCAGGACCAGGTCCGGTGCGGTGGTGGGGTCCGCGAGACCGGCGGCGCCGGTGCGGACGTGGTCCACGGTGAAGCCGTAGCGTCCCAGACCCTCGGTGAGGGGGCCGGCGATTCGGTTGTCGTCTTCGATGAGCAGCAGCCGCATGCCGCCAGGCTCGCACAGCTGCGCCAGGGGATTTGGAGGGTTCACGGGAAGCCGCCTGAGACCGGTAAGACGTACAGGGCGAAGGTGGACAAGCAGGTGCCGTCCGGCCGACGGGGACGGAAGGACGGCGGTGGCCGGACGGCGGTGGCCGGACGCCGGCGGGCGGACGCCTGCGGGCGCCGGCTGGGGAGTCAGCCGTCGGCGTCGCCGCCGTCCTCGCGTTCCTGGTCCTCCCGCCTGTGTTCCTCCCCGCGGCCCCGGTCCTGGCCGGTGCCCGAGGGCACGCTCGTCTGCGTGGGGGTAGCAGCCGGGCTCGCGACGTTGCCAGAAGACTCGGTCGTCGTCGGTGCGGCCGGCACGGCCCGCTGCGTGGTCGGCGGCTTGGGCACGGAGACCTGGGCAGTGGTGCCCGGGGTGGGTGGGGAAGTGACCGTGTCGCTGACCGCGGACAGAGCGAACCCGAAACCGCCCAGGACCACGAGCGCGCCAGCGGCCGTCAGTACGGAGCGGTGCCGGACGGCCGCTTGTCGCCAGCCGTCTGCGTTCCGTACTGCCCTTCCCTGGGGTCCGCGTTGCCTGGCAGGCACCTGCGGCTGACCGGCCGGTTCACCGACACCCGTCGCGGCTGGGCCGGCGGACCAGGAGTGCGTACTCGACGAGGGGTAGTCGAAGGCGTCCTCCGCGAAGCGGTCGCCGTAGCCGCCCGGCGTCGGGGCGCCGGGTACCGCAGCCAGGATCGCCGTCTGTTCGGCATCCGTGGGCGAAGAGGAGGTCTGCTCGGGCCCGGGCGGCATCGGATCTCTCCCTTCCAGCGGATCAGGCCCCGGCCGTCAGCTGGCGTCGGCCTCCTCGGTGCCTTCCTTCTTGGTGTCGGTGACCTTGAAGGACGTGTCCAGGTACACCTCGATCGAGGTGCCGTCCGCCTGCTTCACCTCCACCGCGTACATGCCCGGCTTCTCCGCGTCCTCCTCGGACTTCACGACCGTCCCCGGGTACGCGGCCAGCGCCGCGGCCTCCGCCTTCGTCTTGATCTCACCGGTCAGCGGCGGCTCCTTCTTGTCGTCGGCGTCGCCGCCGGCCTGGTCCGCCGCCTCGGTGCCCCCCGCACTCTGGGCCTCCTGCTGGGTGTCCGCGGCCTTGGAGCTGTCGGAGCTGGAGTCGGATCCGCCGCAGGCGACCAGGGCGAACGCCAGCACGGCGACCGGAGCGGCGAGCAGGGCACGACGGGGCAGAACACGCATCAGGGTGTCTCCAAACACTGTGAATCACTTGCGAGTTCGGAGAACCGTGGGACCGGATCTCCGGGGGGGGGACGACAACGACCCTAGAAACCCGCTGTTGAAAGGCAGACCAGCAAACTGAGAGAGGCAGACCAGCAGAACACCAACCTTTGGCCACAGGACGCTGTCCCGCCGAGGCGGACAACTACGGCGTGATGGATTTCGGTTGTCAGGCCCCCGCGGAGCTTCGCTCGTGCTGCGGCAGGTGGCAGCGCCGGTGTCCTTCTCCGGCCGGGTCGTGTTCGTGGCGTGCTGGTGGGCCCGGTTGATTATCGAGTCGACGGAGACCGTCCAGTCGATTCCGTCGATCGAGTGCGCCTGGGCGGGCAGTTGCGCCAGAACCGTGTCCCAGGTGGTAGATGATCCCTTCGGTGATGCGACGGTGATCGGCGAACGGACGCCCTGTCTTCCCCTCATCGCGGGGAAGGCAGGGCGCCAGGCATGAGCACTGCTCGTCGGTCAGCAGACGCATGCGACTGCTCGTGGTCACCGAGGGTGGTAGGCGGTGGCCAGCACGGAGACGGTGACCTGATCGGGCAGGAAGCCGTCATCGTTCAGGTCTGCACGGCTCAGATGGCGTGCGCTCGGCGTCATCGCTACCAGGTCCAGGGCATCCAACCTGGTCAGGGTCGCGGGGTACTCCGCCCGTTCGGTGACGGCGGGCTCGAAGAAAGGGTCCAGCGCCCGGTGTAGGCGCTGTTCCTTGGCCGGGTCGATCGCGACCATCGCAGGCAACCGGCCGCGCAGTTCGGCCAGGTGCCGCACGGTGGGACGGATCACGATCAAGCGGCCGGTCGGGCGCAGCACGCGGTGGAACTCGGCCGGGTTGCGCGGGGCGAACACGTTCAGCACGACATCGGCCACCCCGTCGGCCAGCGGGAAGGGACGGAAGACGTCCCAGGCCACCGCGGCGGCTCGGTCGTGGGCACGGGCTGCCGAGCGCAGCGCGCGCACCGACGTGTCCAGACCCAGACCGTGGGCGCCGGGCAGCTGGTCGAGTGCGCCGGCCAGGTAGTAGCCCGTGCCGCATCCCACGTCCACAACCGTGGCCTGCTCAGACACGGCGCACGCCGCCAGACGGGCCCCGACATTGCGGATGGGCGCGTAGGCGCCGGTGGACAGGAATCGGTCCCGGGCCTGGACCATGGCTGCATCGTCGCCGCTGGTGGCGCGGGTGCCCGTCAGCAGGCTGGCGTACCCGTGGCGGGCGATGTCGAAAGTATGGCCCACCGGGCAGCGCAGTGCACCGCGGTCGGGCTGCAGGTGGCGCGTGCCGCACGTCGGGCAGCACAGCAGGTCGAGGGACAGTTCGAGGGCAGGGGGAAGCGACACAGGCACGAGGTACTCCTGGCAAGAGTGAAGGAAAGAGACCCTGCCTGCACGCGCGCTCACTGCCTCAGAAAGGAACGGGCAGCGTCGGGAGCGTGGTTCACGCAGCAGGCACACCAAGGAGGGCGACGCCGTCCGGCATCGCCCTCAGCGCCTTCCGATCACAGGAAGCAGCAGTGCGGGGTGCTCATGAATGCCACGTCATGATTCTACGAGCATCGTCGAAGCCCCTGATTCCCCAACGGAGTTGGGAGACACGACTTAGAAAGGCGGCCAAGTCCCAGGTCATGCTGTACACGACCGCTCCCCGATGCCAGCGGCGAGACTCCTGCTGTCCAGTCATCCGCGGGCGGTCGACCGCGGCGGCGGATGGCGACCTATTCCGCCCTCCTCAAGGGCGCCGGGCGAGTCTGGACAGCCGACCACCGACCCGACCGGCTGCGCAAGGCGGAGGAGATCGGGGCCATCCCGATCCACACCGCCGAGCAGAACCCGGCGGAGGTCGTCAAGGAGGCCACCCTCGGTCCGGGCGCCGCCAACGGCTGCGAACGCGTCGCTACCAGGCACACGCCCCCCAGGGACACGCAGACGCCAGCCTCACGCTCAACCCACTGATCGACTCGGTCAGGTTCACGGGCGACATCGGCGTGGTGGGCGTGTTCCTGCCCCACGACCCAGGCGGCGCTGAGGCCCAGGGAGAGTGGGAAGCTCAGGGCAAAGCTCCGATCGACTTCGGCATGATGTGGTTCAAAGGCCAGCGCATGGGAACCGGGCAGGCGCCGGTCAAGCAGTACAACCGGGCGCTGCGGGAACTGATCGCCGGCGGGAAGGCCAAGCCGAGTTTCGTCGTCTCCCGGGAGCTCAGCCTGGACAAGGCCCCCATCGGCTACGAGCAATTCGACACCCTGACGAGGGCTGGACCCAAGTGGTCCTGCATTCCATCGGGCACGGGAACGGCCATATCCGGTGAGAGACTCGGAGCCGCCGTGCCATCTGTTTCCCTTGGACCGGTCCGGGGGACGGGTGGCGATCCGGCGTCCTCGCCCTCATCGAGTTCCTGCGTCGCCAGCCGCCCACACGGCGGCGGAGCGTCACCGCGGAGGCGACGTGACGCTGTAAAACCGTTGGCTCCCGCGGTGGCTTGTCACTAACGTCCCGGGCATGGAAATTGAGGTCGCAGAAGTCCGCGTCGGCGGTCTTGAGGACGATCCGGTGTGGCCGTTGATCGAAGAGCTCAGGCAGAGCGACTGGGTCCGGTTCTCCGCCGGTTTCCATCTGAGTTCACATCTGCTCGCCGCCGTACCGCAGAACGGTCCGCCCGTCGGATTCTGCCGTTACGTAGTACAGCCCATAGGCCCCGACGCGGGCTGCCCACCGGTCACCGTCGACGGGCACACCGCGACAGAAGCGAAGATCCTTGCCTTCGGCGTGCAAGAGGGATGGCGCCGGCGAGGCGTGGGTACGGCCTTGCAGCGCGCGGTCATCGAGACAGCAGGCGCGAAAGGCTGCCACCAGGTCAGGTCACACAGCGCTGGTCAGAACACCGGAAATCACCGGCTCAAGCTCCGGCTGGGCTTCGCGGTTCACCCGGTCGTGCGCGACGACGACCACGAGGGCTGCTACTTCCTCCTTCCGCTCGGGCTCGCCCGCCGTCACCCCGGGCATCCGGCATAACGCGCCCTCACCAGAGGCTTTCCAAGCCCTCTTAAACGGCGTGACCGCACGGGTCGGCTTCGCAGGCGAGCTGACAGCCGACCTGTGTAGTTGCGCTGGGCGGCGCCTTCCTGGCCCAGGTCGTGGTGCTTCCACCCGGTTGTCGCCGCAGGGACTGTGTCCCATGCAGGTCGTGTCGCTTTAGGGGACCAACTGCGCTCGGCATCGTGTCGCGCTGGCGTCACGGGCAGTGTCTCGTTTCACGACGACAAGAACGGCAACAGAGTGAGGCATGTCATGCTCAAGTGGCTGGGGTGGTGGATGATGTCCAACCCCGGATGGCTGCCGAACCGCCCGTTTCTCTCCCCCTATCCGCAGCTGACTCCTACTGCTCGTACGCCCAGGCCCGGCCGGCCTGCCGGTACTCCTCCACCGGGATCGGATCGACGCCGCTTCGCATGCGGGCGGTGTACAGCAGGCCGTCGAGGTGGTCGATCTCGTGGTGGATGAGGCGGGCAAGGCCGCGTTCGTACACGGTGATCACGGTCTCGCCGGTCAGGGCCGTGGTCTCAACGGTGATCTTCAGGGGCCGGGGGACGAGGCCCCGGACGTCGAAGAAACTCAAGCAGCCCTCGTACTGCTCATCCATCTCCTCGGAGCAGTCGATGACCCGTGGGTTGAGCAGGATGGTGGCCGGCGCGTCGCCGGGTGGCTGGACGACGGCGGCGGCACGCGCGATGCCGATCTGCGGGGCCGCGATGCCCATGCCCTTGGCAAAGGGGTGGACCTGGCCGATCCGCTCCATGGCGGCGAACAACTCGTCCGTGGTGCGCTCGGCCTCGTCGCGTTCTGCGTGCAGGCCGAAGGCCCGGGCCGCTTCGGCGAGGATGCCGGCGCCATGCTGGACGACGCCGAGGTCTCGCATCTGCTGACTGGGCCGCACGTCAATCACCTGAACTCCCCTTGATTCATGTTGCGTTCGGACCGTGCCCGAAACCGGCATCCCAGACGGTACCGAGCGTGCAGGGCGGGTGTGGTGGTGATCCACGTGAATGGCCGTAGCTCACCGTCGTCGCTGCGGACAGGCGGGGTCCGCGGCGGAGACGCTTCGGCGGTCATGGACGTCTCGGTGCCCCACACGACCGGGTCGAGCACAGCGGGGAAGACAAGTTGGACTTCGAACTCTTCGGTGGGCAGGCGTACGGCCCGCTGGAACCAGTTGCCCCGCCTGTCGTCGCCGACGGTGTAGGCGTACTCGATCCACACGGACTCACCCGGGGAGAGCGGGAAGCAACTCCACGCATCGCCGCCTCCACAGGGCCGACCGCCGCCTTCTCCTGCCGGGCGCCGTGCCCGGCCGCCCCGGAACCCAGCCGGTCTGGCCGACCAGATGCGGACGGTGATGCCCGAGGAAACGGCGGTCGGGCCAGGAGATGCGGTACGCGGGCCAGGGCAGGGCTATCCCGCCGTGCGGCACCCTCGCGTCGCCGTACTCGCACGCGGAGATCCTGGTCTCCCCCAGGAACTGGAGCGGCTGTCGGTCGCGAAGGCACTGTTCCTCTACAACGACGCGGCCAACTGAACCGGGTGGCTCGGGTCACTGGGGGTCTCATGACGTCAGCGGGGTCTGGCCTAGCCGGCGCTGGCCCAGGTGGCGCTGAAATCGCTGCCGGTGACACTGGTGCTCAGCGCGCTGACGGTGTCCTTCTTCTGGCCCCTCGTGCCGGTGGTCATGATGATCTGCACCGGGTTGGCGTTGCCAAGCGGGGCGGCGTTGACCAGGGCTCAGTGATGGAGACGGTGCCGAAGTTCGCCAGCGGCGGGATGCAGCCGCTGTCACAAGGGGGCAGCCCCACGATGACCTCGGCGGAACTGGGCGGCGGGGTCGAGGCCGCGCCGACGGGGAGCTCCCTCCAGAACCCCGTGTAGTCCAAGATCCCCATGTTGTAGTTCTTTTGGACGGCGTTGTAGGCCGAGAAGGCGATCAGCTCGTCGCCAGGGTGGACGGGTTCGCTGAAGGTGTGCCGCTGATCCGGGTAGAACTGGTACCAGGCGTAGTACACCGGGGTGCCGTTCGAGCAGTCGGCCTCGGTGCCGATCTGCTCGACCGTGCTGCTGTTGTATCCGCCCAAGCCCACCCAGACGCTGGAGTACTGGCTGCCGGAGGCGCAGGTGACGTCCGTGAGAAGCGGGGCGAAGTCCTGGACTCTGGTGGCTAGTTGGGACATTCCGAGGCAGGCGGCGGTGAGCTTGGCCAGGAGTTCGTGTTGTTCGGCTTTGAGGTTGTCGGGCCGGGTGAGCACCATCCGGGCGAGCCTGCGCGGGGAGATGTGGCTGCGCTCGGCGTCCGCGAAAAAACACCCCGACCTGACATGCCGTCACTGACACCAACCACCGACACCAAACCGGCACATCGCAGGCGGCGCATCCGCGATCCACTCGCCGACCGCCAGCAGCGAGGTCGCGCCGGTCAGCACCGCGCACGCGGTCAGCGTGAGCACGACAGGCAGGGCATGGCGCACGCCGCGCGGATCGCGCGGATCCGGCACCTGAGCCAGCCGCTCCACCAGGCCGAGCACCCCCCGGGCCCGACGTCGGACTGCTCGCGAAGTCGGTCAAGGGCGGGCGGAATCAGGGATGATGCGTCGGCAGGCACGGTCTTCCAGACAGGTCACGGGGCGCAAAGCACCCCATGATCACGGGAACCTTCCCTGCATCGCCCCCCAGTCACCCCAACGCCGCAGCCTCACCTGCCACCCAGGTCTGCCAGACACGACGGCTGTTCGGCAAGTCAGGGCGATCAAGGAGCCAGAGCACATACCCGGCATGGCACCGGGCCCACGGACTGTCCGAATCAGCTGCCCGATCGAGCCTGCCCCGAAGATCAGCACTGTCGACAGCCCTGGCAACCCGCACGTATTCACGATCCTTGCAGCGATACGCCCGCTGGACGACGATCTCGACCAGGTCGGTGAGCTTCGCCCTGATCGCCTCCTCCTGGGGAGCACGGGCCACCTTACGGATCAGCGTCTCCTTCGTACCCCACGCCTTCGCATGCTGCGTCCACTCCAGCGGGTACCTCGCCTCCCACTCCAGGAAGAGCAACACATAGGGCAGCCCCGGCCACGTCGCCAGATCCCTGCCCACAGGACCGCCCCACACCCCGTCAGGCAGCGAACGCCTCTGGGCTTGCCAATGCCTCTGGAGTGCCTGCCGAAAGGCCGGCTCCCGGTACTGCTCTTCCGCTCCCAGGGGCCGCGTCAGCAGCCACATCTCGTTGGACCAGTCGAGCGCGTCCGTGACCTTCCTCTGGGCCTCCGCCAGATGGACGAGCGCTGCACCTCTCACAGCCGGATCCTCCGCGATGAGCCCGAACGCCCAACCCAGTCGCTCAGCCCAGGCACAAGCGTCATCCGCATCATTTCCTGCCTCTTCAGCCACGCACGGGATCATCTCCCAACGCAGTCGGCTCGCTCCACCCCACGGTGCGGGTGAGGCGCAAGGGCTCCGAGGCACAACGGATGTGAGCAGGAACCGCCCGCTCGCCCTCTCTTCATCGCAAGGTGAGCGGGGTCTCGGAGTCGATGCGGGTCAGCTTCTGCGGGTTGCGGACGTAGTAGAGGCCGGTGATGCGGGCGTCTTCGACGCGGGCGGCCAGGACGCCGTCGATCTCGCCGTCCAGACGGAAGACGAATCCTGGGTTGCCGTTGACCACGGTCGGGCCGAGGGTGATCGTGGCATCGGTCTTGCTGAGGCCGCCGGCCAGGAAGCGGACCACCTTCTCGGCACCGGTGATCGGACGCAACGCGGCCTGTTTGATGCCGCCGCCGTCGCTGACGACGACGACCTCGGGCGCGAGAACGTCGAGCAGCCCCTGCAGGTCCCGGGTTTCCAGCGCGCGCTGGAACGATTCCAGGGCCGCCCGGGTCTCGGTCGCGGAGACCACCGAGCGGGGGCGGCGGGCGTTGATGTGCCGGCGGGCGCGGTGCGCGATCTGGCGGACGGCCACGGGGCTCTTGTCGACGGCGGCCGCGATCTCGTCGTAGTCGAGGTCGAAGACCTCGCGCAGCACGAAGACAGCGCGCTCCGTCGGCGACAGTGTCTCCAGGAGGAGCATCATCGCCATCGACATGCTTTCGGCGAGTTCGACGTTCTCGGCCGCGTCCGGCGCCGTGATCAGCGGCTCGGGCAGCCAGGGGCCTATATAGGTCTCCTTGCGGCGGCTCATGGTGCGCAGCCGGTTGAGCGCCTGGCGGGTCGTGATCCGGACCAGGTAGGCGCGCTGATCTCGCACCTGCTCCAAGTCGACCTTGACCCAGCGCAGCCACGTTTCCTGCAGGACGTCTTCGGCGTCGGCCGCCGAGCCGAGCATCTCGTAGGCGACGGTGAAGAGCAGGTTGCGGTGGGCTACGAACGTTTCCGTCGCCGCGTTGGTGGCGTGGTCGCTCATATCCCGGTTTCCCTCTTCCGCGGCCGACTCCGGTTGCCGAAGGCATTCGCGTGCGCCTCCACAGCATGGTCCTTTTCACTGGTAGCCGTTCGATCGGCCGCGCCTGCCGTGCTGCTCACTGCGGGTTCCTCCCGCGCTGCCGGACCACGCTGATCACAACCCCGGCGAGCAGGAGGACCGTGCCCGCGGCCAGCCACCACCAGGGGTTGTACTCGTCCACGCACGACTGGCTGTTGGCGGTCGTCGTGCACACGTCGCCCGGGCCGCCCCGGTTGAGGAAAGCCACGTACAGCAGCGGCACGCCGAGCCCGGAGAGCAGACCCGGAAGCCCGGCCGAGGAACTGTGCCGGGTGGCCACCAGGACGGCAGCCGCAAGGGCGACGGGCAGCAGGAAGACACCGACGGTGAGCACCGTCAGCACGCCGAGCGACGCCAGCGCGCCCACGGTGAACCATGCGCCGAACCACGGCCAGAAGCTCGATCTCATACGTCCCCTCCGTGAAGTGCCGCGCGGCCAGCCGAAGTGCCATGCCGCCACGCACCGTTGGATGTGCCTGTCTGATTGAAACGTAACCCCGACCGGCCCCGGCGCAGGTGCCGCCCTCCGTGGCGCTGCGCCGGATCCTGCTCCGGTCCTCCTCCGCCGACGCCGACACCGCCGCCCGGGCCACCGCGCGCCGGCTCAAAGTCAGCCGGGTGCGAGGACATGGAACTCCTTCAGCGCGGCCGGGACCGCACGGCTGCGAAGGCCGCCGCCTCACGTATGCAGTTCCGTTCAGGGCCGACCCGACCGGTCACCGTGCCCCAGGCCGAGGCTGCCCCTTCAGCGAGTCACCAGCGCCTTGCTCTGCTTGGCCTGCAGCAGCCGTCGGCGCTTGTCATCCTTGAACCCCCAGGCGAACGAGCCGGGCTTGCGGGCCTCGTCCGCCAGTTCCTTGACGACGCCCCTGCACGCGCGCTCCTTGATCCCGGCGGCAAGGCGACCCCCGATGGAGTACCTGTTCGCGGTGTCGTCCTTGGAGGCCATCTGCACGGCGGCGGCGCGACGGCCCAGGGCGATGCACTGGCCGAAGAAGCCGACGTTGATGGCCTCAGGCTGTACGCCCGCGATCCGGGCCAGCACCGTGTCGGCAGCGTGCGCTCCCAGCGGGCGAGCGGTCTGGCAGCTCATGCGCAGCGGGAAGTCCGACGGCGCTGCCGAATCCCCGGCCGCGACGATGCGCACGTCGTCCACGCTCGTCAGCGTCTCGTCCGTGAGCAGGCGGCCCAGGGCGTCGGTGCTCAGCCCGCTGCGAGCTGCCAGGTCCGGCACGCCGAACCCGGCCGTCCACACGGTCACCGCGCTCGGCAGCGCGCGTCCGCCACTGAGCCTCACGCTATCGCGCGCGACCGCCGTCACCTTCGCGTCAGGGCCTTCAAGCACGCTCACACCGAGCGCCGCCAGCCGCTTGGCCACAGAATGCCGAACCCGCGGATGCAGATACGGGCCGAGTACCTCGCCGCACACCAGGGTCACGGCGCGGCCGGCCTCCGCCAGCTCAGCGGCGACCTCGATACCGGTCGCTCCGGCTCCCACCACCGCCACTGCGGCCGTCGCGTCAGCGGCATCAAGGACCCTGCGCAGCCGCTGCGCCTCCTCCAGAGTGGCGATCGGGTAGGCGAACTCCGCTGCTCCGGGCACGCGCGAGGCGGCACTGCCACTGCCCACCGCGTAGATCAGATAGTCGTAGCCGACCGTGTCCCCGCTCGCCAACGCCACGCTGCGGCCGGGGGCGTCGATCTGTGCCACGGTGTCGACCACCAACTGGACGCGCTCGCCCAGGATCTCCCGGTAGTCGACGAGCGCCGCGTGGGACCCGCCCACCAGTTGGTGCAGGCGAACCCTCTCGACAAAGGCCGAACGCGGGTTGATCAGAGTCACGGTGACGTCGTCACGCTTCGTCAGGCGATTGGCCGCCAAGACGCCGGCGTACCCGCCACCGATCACGATCACATTGGTGTGCTCAACCATGGTGTCCTCCTTCGTTTCCAGGCGTACGCCCTCAAGACACCGCCTACACGATCGCTGTGACAGCGTGTGAGACAGATCACTCCACAGGTGAGGACCGGCTGAGGCTTTCCCGTAACTCCTTTCTTGCGGTCGCCAGTTCCGGGTCCGTCGGATTCCCCCGCTCGGACGGCAAAAGACAGCTCTGACGGGGGCGGCGGATCTCCGTGCGGATCAAGCACGTCGTCGCGGTTCCGACCATGATCAAGTCACGTCGGTCACGCGTTCCTCGGACGGCGCAGCGCGCCCCGTCTCGCGCCAGACAGTCCGCCTCCACCTGAGCAAATGGCCTGGATACGTCGCTGAAGCATGGGGATTCTTGTTGGCGGTGCCCAGTTTCATCTCGGGCGACGGGCAATACGTTCGGCGCGCGACCGGGGTTTTCGCTTCGGGGTGACGTCATGGCGGTGTCCAGGTGAGGCCGGTCTCGTCGATGAAGCCGTCGAGGAGGTCGGGCCAGTACTGCATCTTCTTCAGCCGGGTGCGGGTGAGGTCGGCGAGAACGTCGACCGTGCAGGCGGCGAGGTTGCCCAGGTCGTGCTTCAGGTCCGCCCACACGCCGTCTGCCGGGTTCAGGTCCGGGGCGCAGGCCGGCAGGCGGAAGACGGTCGGCCACCGCCTGCGGGCGGCCAATAACTCGCGCATCAACACGTCCTTGTGCTGGGTGGAGTCGTCCTATACCCGCACGATGTTCCCGCCGAGTTGCTGGTGGGCGGCGTCCAGCAGAGCTGCGACGTCGTCTTCCCGAAAGCCGCCCTTCTCGCCGCCGCGGCCGGAATGGTGCACCAGCATCCCTTGGATCAGGCGGCTGCGCTGCTCGGGTTTCGCGCAGACCATCCCGGCCACCGAGACCCTCCCCACTCCCCTCTCCGACACCTTCCCCTGCGGCGACACTCCGATACGAGACCCGCGTACGGGCCTTGGGTGGTCGCAACGCCTGACCCGACTCGCCCCCGAACACCAGCCACGCGTCCTGCTCCCCCGCCTTCTTTCCACGCGCGCCCATGTCTCCTCCCGCCACACCCGCACCTGCGCCTCGTCGCGCTCGGCGGCCCGATGCACGGGAACTTGCATCGAAAAGCCCATCTGCCGTCGGATCAGCGAGAGTTGCGGCTGGCTGAAGCGCACCGGGAAGCGCCGGGCGACCAGCACCGCAATCCCCGCCGGCGTCCCACACTGGTCCGCACTCCAGCCGTGCGCGGCCGGGCCCTGCCCTGAACCCGGGCCAGCCAGGCCCGCCAGGCCCGCCAGGTCCTCGATGCCACCCCCGAGGGCCCCTTGGACCGTAACGCCTCCACCCCACCCTCACGCCAGGCCGCGTGCCAGGCCTACACGGACTTCCGCGACCCCCGCAGGGCCGGCGCCACCTGCGGCGGCCCCAACCCGGCCGCGAACATCTCGGCGGCCCGGAACCACACCCGGTCCCGCCGGACCCGCTTCACCGCGCTCAAGCCACGCCGTCACGCCGTCACGCCGAAGCGAAACCCTCGGAATCGTCGCTACTTCATACACCGATTCCAGCCACTCACCAGTTACTTCGGCTTTCTACAAGACGCCGAAGGAGGGCGCCATGGATGCTGCCCCGGTCGCAGGAAAGCAGCACTGCGCCGCCCCCTGGCACAGCACGCTCGACCAGCAGATTCAACGTTCGCCCAAGGTCCGCCGACGGCGGCCACCCATCGTCGTCCGGGACAGAAATGTCATGTTCCAAACACGTCTCCCCTTTCACTCAACGAAGACAGCCACCGATCTCAGGACGAGGAAGTCATCATGGGAATGCGTCGGATCCACCGCAAGGCGGGAGTCGTGCTTGCGGCTACCGCACTGCTGACGGGCATGTCCGGGTTCGCTGCGGCGACAACGGCGCAGGCGGCGTCCACCGCGACCTGCTGGGACACGATCGTCGAGAACAACTCCAGCCTGACGACCAAGCTGAAGGCCACGTACAACCTGAAGGACGGAATCGGCTCGGTCTGTGCCAACATCCAATCCGTGAGCAAGGACACCACTTTCTACGTGTGGTGCGGAGCCACAAACCCGGACTCGGGCGTGCTGTGGTTCTACGGCCGGATCAAGGGCACCGAAACCAAGGGCTGGATGTCCTCGGACAACCTGAACTTCGTCAGCGGCACCTGGAGCTACTGCTGAGCCGACTCCTGGGCAGGCTGCGAGACGGTGTCGTGAGCCCGCACCGGACTCCCACGCCTCGGCAGCAGCACGGAGGGTCCGTCAGCAAGAGGCAGTCGCCACCGTCACTCGTCGCTCGATCGAGGGGGACCATCATGACATTCCAGGAGGGCGCCACCGTCCCCCGTCACACCACGATGGGCGTTCCCGACGCCCAGGTCAGCGTCCACCCCGTCACCACGGAGGACGGGCTGGGTCTGCAACTGACCCGTTTTCGCAGGGCGGAGTGCGACGACGTCGTACTCCTCGTCCATGGACTGACCGCGTCCAGCGACCTGTTCATCATGCCGGAGCACCGGAATCTGGCGACCTGCCTTCTCGACAACGGTTTCACGGACGTGTGGACGCTCGACATGCGGATGAGCAACCGCTTCCCGTACAACACGGAACCGCACGCACACACCCTCGACGACATCGCCCTGTACGACTACCCGGCCGCGCTCGCCGAACTGCGCCGGCATGTCGGCAACCGGCGGGTGCACGTCGTGGCGCACTGTCTCGGGTCGATGACCTTCCTCATGAGCCTGTACGCCGGCGCCGTACAAGACATCACGAGCGTCGTCGCCAACGCGGTCGGCCTGCTGATGCGCGTACCGGCCTGGTCGCGCTGGAAGCTGGCGTACGGTCCCGCGCTCATCGAGGGCGCGCTCGGGCTGTCCCGGCTCGACCCGCGCGGCGGCGACGCGGCCTGGTTCAGCCGCAGCGGCTTGTTCGCCCGCCTGGTTTCACTGGCGCACCCGGAGTGCGACAACCCGGCCTGCCACATGGTGAGTTTCATGTGGGGCACCGGCTGGCCCGCGCTCTACAGCCACGAAAATCTCGACCCGGTCACCCACGACCGCATCGCGGACCTGCTCGGCCCCGTCGGGCTGGGCTACCACCGGCACATCGACAGAATCGTACGAGCGGGTCGTGCCGTGAAGTACGACGCCGCCGAGCAGCGTCACGCACGCCTCCCGCAGGACTACCTCGCGGCGGCGGCCAAGGGCGGCCCGCCGGTGCTGTTCCTGACCGGCGAGCACAACCGCGTCTTCGGGGACTCCGTCGTACAGGAGCACGAGGAGATGTCGCGGGCGACCGCCGACCCCGACCGCTACGAACTGTTCGTCGCCCCCCGCTACGGCTACGTGGACATGTTCATCGGCCGGGACGCGCACCGGGACGTGTTCCCGCACCTCATCGACTTCCTCCGTCGAAGGGCGGTATGAGATGGCGCAGTCGCACGCCGAACACGTCCACACCGTCATCGTCGGCTCGGGATTCGGCGGCTCCGTGGCCGCGTACCGGCTGGCCGCGGCCGGGCAGCAGGTGGTCCTGCTCGAACGCGGACGCGCCTACCCACCCGGCGGCTTCGCCCGTTCCCCGGCCGAGATGGGCCGCGCGTTCTGGGACCCGAAGGCAGGCCTGCACGGCCTGTTCGACGTGTGGAGCTTCCGTGCCTTCGACTCCGTCGTCGCCAGCGGACTGGGCGGCGGATCGCTCATCTACGCGAGCGTGCTGCTACGGAAGGACGAGCGCTGGTTCGTCGAGGAACAGCCGCTGCCCGGCGGCGGCTACGAGGCCTGGCCCGTCGGCCGCGCCGAACTCGACCCGCACTACGACGAGGTCGAGCGGATGCTCCGCCCGGTCCCGTACCCACTCGACCGCCCCGGCTACACGGACACACCTCGGGCGCACGCGATGCGTGAAGCGGCCCAACGGCTGGGCCTGACGGCGGAACGGCCGCCGCTCGCGATCAGCTTCGCCCCGCAACCGGGCGCCGACCCCGGGCCCGGACTGCCGCTCGCCGACATCGACGGGGGCAACCTGCACGGTGTCGGCCGCCGTACCTGCCGGCTGTGCGGCGAGTGCAACCTCGGCTGCAACGACGGAGCCAAGAACAGTCTCGACCACACCTATCTGTCGGCGGCACGACGGCACGGCGCGGACCTGCGCACCGGGCACGAGGTCCGCGCGGTGCGGGCACTCGCGCGTGGCGGATACGCGGTCGACTACGTCAGACATGGACCGGACGAAGAGAAAACAGAGTCCCGAATGCTCCGCACCATCAGCTGCGACCGTCTCGTCCTCGCCGCCGGCACCTACAACACGGTCTCGCTGCTGCTGCGTTCCCGCCGGAACCTGCCCGGCCTCAGCCCGGCGATCGGCAGCCGGTTCTCGACCAACGGCGACCACCTCGCGTTCGTGCTCCGGGCAAGGCAAGGCACCACGCCCCGGCCGATGCGGCCCAGCCGCGGTCCGGTCATCACCAGCTCCATCCGGCTGCCCGACGAACTGGACGGAGTACCGGACGCGGGACGCGGAGGGTACATCCAGGACGCCGGATACCCGGGGTTCGTGGAGTGGCTCGTCGAAGGCGCCCACGCACCGCAGGGAGTCTCCCGGGCGGCCCGCTTCCTCACCGGAAGGCTTCTCGACCGGATCTCCCACGCCCCTGACCCCAGCCTCTCGGGCGCGTTCGCCGAGCTCCTCGGCGACGGCGCGTTCACCGGTACGTCCCTGCCGCTGCTCGCGATGGGCCGAGACGTGCCGGACGGCGAACTGCGCATGCGCGGCGGCCTCTTGGACTGTACCTGGACGGTACAGGACGGCAGCGCGGCCCAGTTCGAGCGGACGCGCGGCATCATGCGGCAGATCGCCGGCGCGCTCGGCGGCGGATACGCCGACCATCCACTCTGGCACCGGCATCGCGTCCTCACCGTGCACCCCCTCGGCGGCGCCCCCATCGGCCGGCACCCCGGCACCGGGGTCTGCGATCCGTATGGCGAGGTCTTCGGCCACCCGGGTCTGTACGTCGCCGACGGGGCGGCGATGCCCGGCCCGGTGGGCCCCAACCCGGCCCTCACCATCGCGGCCCTGGCCGACCGTATGTGCACCCGCCTGCTGGAGCACGCTCCCGCCGCACCCCCGGCGGTCGCGCACCGCACGTACCCCCGCCGCACCTCGCTGCAGTTCACGGAGGAACTGCGGGGACGCTACGCGCCCGCTGCCGAGGAGTCCCGGACCGAACCGTTCGCGTTCCGGCTCACCGTCACGGCCGACGACGTGGACGCCTTCCTTGAGGAACCGAGCCACGAGGCACGCGCGGACGGCTGGATCGACAGCCCCTCCTTCGGAGGGCGCCGCCCCGTCCTGCACGGCAGCGTCCGCCTGTTCGCGGACGGTTGCCGCACGATGCGCTACCGGCTCCACTTCACCGACGCCGACGGTCTCCCCCGCACCTTCACCGGCCGCAAGGACCTGGCACCCGGCGCCCCGGCCCGCCTGTGGACCGACACCACCAGGCTGACCTTCCGCGTCCTGAACGGACACGTCCATGAACCCGACGGGACCGACGCCGCCCTCCTGGGCACGGGGACGGCGCATCTCGGCGCCACCGACCTCGCGCGCCTTCTCACCACGTTCCGTACAACGGGCCCGGACGGCACCGCGGCCCTCACACGCTTCGGCCGCTTCTTCGCCGGCGAACTCTGGAACACCTACGCCCTGAGGCGCCACTGAGCACATCCGAACAGGCCACCCCCTCCCAACTAGGAGGCGTAGGCGGACGAGGATGTGTCAATCCAACGGCCCGGTGGATTCGCAAGATCGTCGCCGACAGAGAGCTGGACCTAGACCTTCACCGACCCCCGGCTCTGCACGGCCATCGTCGACCGGATCACATACGGCGGCAACACCATCGAGACCGGCACCGACTCCTATCGCCTCGCACACGTCCTCGGGTGTCATGCGCTCAACGCCCAGGAGCTGGGCCCGGATACGGGTGATGGTCGCCTCCAGGCCGCCCACTTCCTGTGCTGGGGCAGCTTGGTGAGCCCGAAGCTCCGCTGCATGTCTGGGCGTTGGACGCCAAGGGCGCTCTGGCGGTCCGGTCGGCCACGCCTGGACGAGCTGGCTCCAAGTGGACTTCAAGGCTCCGGAGTTCTTCGAGGGGCGGGGCCACCAGGTGGTGTGCGTGATCCCCGACTGTCCGCCGGGGATCACGGAGTGCACCCTCACCAACCGCGTGGGTTGACCGGACGGTGGGGTGAACAGCTCAAGCCCAGCAGCCGTTGACCGTTGCGGCCAGGCCGTCCATCGCGTCCTTGATGGAGTTGGGGGCCGCTGTGGAGCCGTTCTCCACGAAGGAGAAGACCTTCCAGTGGCCGTCCGTGCCCTTGGTCAGACCGCTCAGTGCGATGGCACCGGTGAGTGTGCCGGTCTTCGCACTGACCTTTCCGACAGCACATGAGGAGTTCGGGTCGTCGAAGCGGCCCCACTCCGGGCCGAGCGTGCTGCCGGCCTCGCCGGCGATCGGAAGGCCGTCGACGATCGAGCCGAGGACGTGTTGGTACCGCGGCTCTGTCGCCAGGTCGAGGATGTCAGCGAGCGTGGCGGCCGGGATCCGGTTGGCGCGGGAGAGACCGCTGCCGTCGTAGATCTCGAAGTTGGCGAGCGAGATGCCGTACGCCTTGCTCAGCACACCGCGTACGACGGCCGTGCCGTCCTCGAAGGTGGCCGGCCGGCCGGCGGCCAGCGCCGTCATCCGCAGCAGGGTCTCGGCGATGTTGTTGTCGCTGACCTTGAGCATGTGGTGGACGGTGTCCGCCAGCGTCGGGGACTGGTGCCGGGCCACCGGTACGTCGGTTGAACTCGCCTGCGCACGGGTGACGTCGCCGTCCACGGTGATGCCGTCGGCGGCGAGTTTCTGCGCGAAGACGTGTCCAGCGTCGATCGAGGTGTCCGTGACACCATGTCCGTCGACCACGAGTGCGCGAACCGGGGCCACGGAGTCGGGGTAGTAGCCGTCGTTCCAGCCGTTGGCCAGTGTCGGTTCGGGGAAGAGGCTGTCGTCGACGCGGACCTTCACGGTGGTCAGGCCTGCGGCCTTCAGACCGGCGACCGCTGTCTGCGCCAACTCGGCGAGGTCGTCGCCGGTCAGCATGCGGTCGCCGCCGCCGATGAGGGTGAGGGTGCCGTTGCCGTAGACCACCTTGGTGGTGAACCGGTGGTCCGGGCCGAGCACGGTGAGGGCAGCGGTCGCGGTGGCGAGCTTGGTGTTGGACGCCGGCATCAACGCGGTGGAGGCGTTGTGGCCCCACAGGGTGCGGTCGGTCTGCGCGTCCAGCACCACACCGCTCACGTTGCTTCCGAGACGAACGTCGGTGATGCGGTTGGTGAGGTTCGCGATCATCTGCTGATCGCCGGGGTCCGGGTCGGCGGCCGTGTCCGGTGCCGAGTCGGGGGTCGCTCTGACGGTGTCGCCGTCGGCGGCGAAGGCCGAGGGACCGGCCAGCGCCGCCGAGGCGATGGGAACGGCCATGGCCAGGACGAGGGCGCGGCGGGCGCCCGGCCCGAACGGCTTGGACTTGCGGTGCCGCCGGCGGCCTCCGGGAGCGAAGGAACGCCCGGTGGACGGATGGCCGGTGGAGTGGGCTTCCACGGAGGGAGTCCCGGGGGCCGCTATGGCTGAGTCGTTCATTTGAGTTTCCAAAGGCCTGCACTAGTGGGGGATCGCGCGGAGTGAAGAAACGCGCGAACAGTACCACTAGTCACACACGACTCACAGGTAACACGGGAAGCCTCAACTCCCGTTCTGCATCGGTGGATTCGGTGCGCACCCGCCGTCGGTACCGCCGGAAAGACCTGGCCGCGGTGCACCCCGCCGCGGTGGGGGCGCGACATGAAACTTCTCCTTGATCAAGCCGCGCAGCGACTCGGAGCTGATGCCGAGTTCCCGGGCAGCGGCGTGTACCGCTTCGTGTACTTATTTCCCACCTGGTGCTACTTCCTCCGGAATCTCAAGATCCCAGTCTCCAGGTGTCCGAGTCGGGCCTTCGTGGCCGGTGGTCTGGTAGGCACTACGAGGTGGAGGCCACCCGGGAGTTCGACCATGTGTGAGGCACGTGTACCCCACCCGGCCAAACCGCTGCTGCGCCCAGCGGCCAGCGCCCAGCTGGAGGCGATGCTTCGCCGCATATACCTGACCCACGTGGCGCTTTGGACCGCCACTGCCACGCCCACCAGCATGCGCACCGGGGCGGCTGCAGCCGCCCCGGGCGGCTATGCGCAGGTGCCTTTCACCGCGCGGCTTGCCGGCAACGCCAGCGATGCCACGAGCGCGCCGGCACGGCTTGCGCAGTCGCTGGCGCCCAACGTCGCCCTGCCGACCCGGCGGCAGATCCGCACGCGGCGCCCCTGTCGGTGAAGGCGGTGCGCAGTGCGCACCGGTCGGACGGCACGTGGTGTCGAGCGAGGTGATCAGTAGGACGCTGGCGCGGTGACGGTCGTGGTGGTTGCCGGTCGCGTGCTCCAGGTGCCCGAGCAGCAGGTGAGTCTTGAGGGCGGACAGATAGGCGCCGTTGCCTTCGGCCATGATCACCCGGTGCCCGCCCGCAGGCAGCCCGGGGCCGGGCCCCCGTTTCCGCCGTGGCGATCTACTGGTACCAGCGATACCATCGGTACCGTGTCTCAGCCCAAAGCGATGAACCTACGATTCCCCGATCCCGCCCAGCGCGCCGCGATCGAAGCCGCGGCGCGGCACGAGGGCGTCAGCTTGCAGGAGTACATCCTGTCCGCTGCCTACGCCCGTGCCACCGCGGTGGAGACGCACTTCCTCGACGCCTTCAACAAATCCATGGCGCGTAGCGGCGACGCTTTCGCCGAAGCGGCCGACGCGGCCGATGCCGACAGGGAGCATCGCGATGCGGAGCTCGCCGCGCGGCAAGATCTTGAGGAGCAGCAGAAGCGGGGTCACGCCGCGTGACTCAGCACGAACCGCTTCATCCTCTTGATGTGGCTTTCCTGCTGCACGCTGCCGAACTGCTGCCCGGTGATCCGCAGGTGGACGACTACGGCCCTTTGTACGCGGCGGTCGCCCGGGTCAATGCCCGGGCCATGGAGCGCGACGTCTACGGGTCCTTGTATCTCAGGGCGGCGGCCCTACTGCAGACGCTGGTGCGGCTGCCATGCCTGGAGCACTCCAACGAGGCGTTCGCGTGGCACTGTGCGGAAGCCTACCTCGCGCTGAACGGGTGTCGTATGGAGTATCCACCGAAGGAGGCGGTCGCCCTGGTGCGGGACGCGGCTTCCGGTGCAGTGGGGGTTGGCATGGTGGGCCGTCAGTTGCGTGCATGGAGCGTTGGCTGATAGGGCTCCGTCTCGTTGGGCGCGGTAGCGGAGGTCAGCGGGCAACAGGCTCGCGACCAGCTCGGGACCCGTCTGATCGGCGCCCTGTGGGTCACTCGGGCGGTACTGCCGCGGCTGCGCGCTCACCCCATGCCCTGTGTGCGGCGGGCGGAGGCATCTGGTGGCCGGTGTGGCCGTTGATATCGCCGTCCGGTCGTGCGGCATCGTCAGGCTTGACTCTCGGGATGGGTGAGGTTCACTCCCGTTGCCGGATCGAACACGTGCGCCTTGGTCATGTCGACCAGCAACTCCACCGGTGCGCCCTCCCGGGCGCGTGTGGCGGCGTCCAGGCGGGCCACGATCTGCTGGACCTCCGCGCCGGTGTCGCGCAGACCCGAGTCGGCTGCCAGTTCCTCCAGTTCCGCGGTCGTAGCGGATCCGCCCTCTGCGGTGAAGTACACGTATGCGTCGGAGCCCAGTGACTCCAGTACGTCCACGTTGGCGGTGAAGACGGGGCCGCCGTGGCTTGGTCGGGACGACAGGGCCGCGTCCTCGAAGGCCTCCGGCCGCAGGCCGATGATGACCTCGCGGGGCGCGTTCTGCCGTTCCAGAGCCTGCCTCGTACGGTCTTCCAGCGGCAGATCACCCAACGGCGAGCGCAGCATGCCGCCTTCAAGGGTGGCGTTGAGGAAGTTCATCGCCGGCGAGCCGATGAAGCCCGCGACAAAGAGGTTGCGCGGCAGGTCGTAGAGCTGTGCGGGCGTGCCGATCTGCTGGACAAGGCCCTGCCGCATCACGACGACCCGGTCGCCGAGGGTCATCGCCTCGGTCTGGTCGTGGGTGACGTACACCGTGGTGGTGCCGAGGCGCCGTTGGAGGCGGGAGATCTGGGTGCGCATCTGCACCCGGAGTTTCGCGTCCAGGTTGGACAAGGGCTCGTCCATCAGGAACGCCTTGGGATCGCGGACGATCGCCCTGCCCATGGCCACCCGCTGACGCTGGCCACCGGAGAGGTTCGCGGGTTTGCGGTCCAGGTGCTCGGTGAGGTCGAGGATCCGGGCCGCCTCCTCGACCTTGGAGTTGACGGTGGCCTTGTCCACCTTCGCCAGCCGCAGCGGGAAGCCCATGTTCTCGCGCACGCTCATGTGCGGGTAGAGGGCGTAGCTCTGGAACACCATGGCGACGTCGCGCTCCTTGGGAGCGAGCTGGTTGACGACCTGGTCGCCGATGCGCAGGGTGCCTTCGGTGATGTCCTCGAGTCCGGCGATCATGTTCAGGGTGGTGGATTTGCCGCAGCCGGAAGGACCGACCAGGATCACGAACTCGCCGTCGGCGATGTCGAGATCCACGTCCTTCACGGCAAGGGATCCGTCGGGAAAACGCTTGGTGACTCCCTCGAGGGTGATCGCGGCCATGGTGCCTCCTCCTTGCCTTCATGCCTTCCGGGTCCGGGTGCCGGGGCTGGTGTCCCGCACCGGCGGGCTGCCTGCCGCGGTCAGCCCGGTCACCCCTTGACCGCCCCGGAGGTCAGTCCGGCGACGATGCGCCGCTGGAAGAGCAGGACGAAAATGACGATCGGAATGGTGATCACGACGGCGGCCGCTGCGATCGACCCGGTGGGCTGCTGGAACTGCGAACTTCCGGTGAAGAACGCGATCGCGGCGGGCACCGTGCGCGCCGCCTGCGTGGAGGTCAGCGAGATGGCGAACAGGAAGTCGTTCCAGCAGAAGATGAAGACGAGGATGGCCGTGGTGAACACGCCCGGCGCCGCCAGCGGAGCGATGACCAGCCGGAAGGCCTGCGCGGGCGTGGCCCCGTCCACCTTGGCGGCCTTCTCCAGATCCCACGGGATCTCCCGGAAGAACGCCGACAGGGTGTAGATCGCCAGCGGCAGCGAGAAGGTCATGTACGGGATGATCAGCCCCACCCACGTATCGAAGATCCCCACGATGCGTTCGATGTTGAACAGCGGGGAGACCAGGGAGATCGGGGGGAACATGGCGATCAGCAGCGACATGCCGATGAGGACCCGCTTGCCGGGGAACCGGAGCCTGGCCACCGCGTAGGCGGCCATGGTGCCCAGCACCACTGCGATGACCGTGGAGATCAGGGCGATGCCGATCGAGTTGATCAGTGCGCGGGTGAACTCGGAGGTCTTGAAGATGCCCCGGTAGTTGTCCCAGGTCCACTGCCGGGGGATGTAGTTGCCGTCGGTGAGCGTGCTGGGCGCCTTGAACGACAGCGCGGCGATCCACCACACCGGGAACAGGGCGTACAGCACCACCACCAGGTTGACGACACCCCAGCGGGTGGCGTGCGTTCTCCCCACTGCGGCCATCAGCGCTTCACCTCCGCGCCAGGTGCGGCCGCGCCGAAGAGCTTGACGAAGGTGAAGGCGATGATCCCGACGGCGATGAAGATAAGGACCGAGATCGTCGAACCGATGCCCAGGTTCAGCGCGGTGAACAGATTGTCGTAACCGAGGATGGACACGGAGCCCGTCTCGTGGGCGCCCGAGGTCAGGATGTAGATGTTGTCGAAGATCCGGAAGGCGTCCAGCGTGCGGAAGAGCAGCGCCACCAGAATGGCCGGTTTCATCAGCGGCAGCACGACCTTGAAGAACCGTTGCCGGGCGGTGGCGCCGTCCACCATGGCCGCCTTGAGCGTTTCCTCGGGGACCAGCGCGAGGCCCGCGAGCAGCAGCAGGGCCATGAACGGAGTCGTCTTCCACACCTCGGCGAGGATGATCAGCCACAGGGCTGACCACTGATGGGTCAACGGGGCCGATCCGCTGGGCAACAGGCTTGCGAGGTAACCGAGTTGCGGCGTCCAGGCGTACTGCCAGGAGAAGGCGGCGACAACGGTGACGATGCCGTAGGGGATGAGGACCGCGGTGCGTACGGAGCCGCGACCGAAGATGGTGCGGTGCATCACCAGGGCGAGTCCCATGCCGAGGACCAGTTCGATGGCCACGGACACTCCGGTGATGAACAGCGTGACCCAGAAGGCCTGCCACCAGAACGTCGAGGACAGCACCGCACCGTAGTTGCTCAGACCCACGAACTTCGCCTGTGCCGGGAAGCGCAGGTCGTAGCGCTGCAGTGACAGGTAGACGGCGTATCCGATCGGGTAGGCGGTCACGGCGATCATGACGATCACGGCCGGCGCGCACAGCAGCCAGCCGAGCCGCCGCTCCTGCCTGGCGCCGGCCGACAGCGCCGCCCGGTCCTGCCTGGTCTGTTTGGCTTCGGGGGGCGGCGGGGCTCCGGCCGGTTCGGCCTGCGTACTCATCGGGGACCGCCGCAGGACGAGGCCGGCACTGGGGCGCGTCGGCCAAGGGGGTGGTGGTTCACGGGATCACTCCCTTGGATTGCAGAGCGTCGTCGATCTGGTCCCTGATCGTGCGGACCGAACTCACGGGCTTGATACCGGAGGGCGGGGACAGGGTGTGGGAGACGGCGATCGACACGTTCTGGTAGGCGGGGGTGAGCGGGCGCACGCTCGCCAACTGCAGGGAAGTCAGCACCTCCTTGGCGAACGGATACGCCTTGACGAACGACGGCTCGTCGTACAGGCCACGCAGGGTGGGCGGCAGACCGCCCACGAGCGCGGCGGTCAGCTGGTTCTCCCTGTTGCGCAGACACAGGGCGGCCTCGAACGCCAGTTTGGGGTGGCGGGTGTAGGCACTTACCGCGAGGTCGATTCCGCCGATGGTCGGCCGTGCCGGGCGGTTCGCGTCGACCCTGGGGTACGGCGCCCAGCGGAAGTTCTTGAACAGTGCCGGATTGTTGGCCTTCATCGACGGATAGACGAAGGGATAGTTGAGTTCGAACGCGGCACTCCCGGACTCCATGGCGAGGCGGTTCTGGTCCTCCATCTGGTTGGACAGGGAGGGGTCCGCGGCCACGGAACGCGCCAGGTTGCGCATGACCGTGGCGGCCCGCACGGCGGGCGCACCCAGGGAGGGCTTTGTCGCCGTCGGGTTGAGGATGGAGCCGCCCGCGCTGTTGATCAGCGTGTTGAACCAGACGGTCAGTCCCTCGTACTGAGCGCCCTGGATCTCCACATAGTGCGGCTTGCCCTGGCGGGCGAGATTGCGGGCCATGCCGATCATCTCGGCCCAGGTCTTGGGTGGGGTCGGCACGAGGTCCTTGCGGTACCACAGGAGCTGGGTGTTGGTGTTGTACGGGACGGCGTACAGCTTGTTCTTCCAGGTCGAGGTCTGCAGCGGTACCCGCAGGGTGCCCTCGGTGGCCTGCTGCTTCGCCGCGCCGGTCCATTCACGGATCCAGCGCGCCTCGGCGAACTCCGCCGCCCAGGTGACGTCCAGGCCCAGGATGTCCAGCGCGTTGTCGTGGGCCGCGAGCCTGCGGACGAGTTGCTGCCGCTGGCCGTCGGCGGCACGGGGGAGCTTGTTGTAGCTGATCCGGTAGCGGCCGTGGGATGCCTGGCTGCACCGGTCGGCCGCCTTCTGGAGCGCGCCGGAGTCGTCGGGGAAGTTGTACCAGTTCAAGGTGGGTCGGCCGGACCCCTCCCCGCTGCCGCACGCGGCGAGCGTCGACGCCAGCAGGGGCAGTACGGCGAGCATGCGCAGCCGTCGCATCCTCCCCCTGGGGCGTCTCCTGGCCGGAAGGGGCCGCAAGCCGGGCCTCGCGTCCACGCGCTCCACACCTCGCTTCCGGGCCGGTGGCCACGGAGGTCGGATTCCGCAGCCGTTCATCTACCCAACGAACGCTAAGCACTACATAGAGCAACAACAAGTGCACATACGGGCAAATGGCCTACATCCCATTTTTGGCGTACACCAGACGATCGTTTACGGCTGGAACCTCCAGCCATCACGGAGACCGACTGCGATATCCAGATCCGCCTTCTGCTGCGGCGTCGACGCATCAAGGCGACCACCCCCGAGCGCCGGGACCAGATCGCCAACCGAGCCCGCCCGGCGGGCACGGATGGCCGACCGCCGGCTTTCGACGAGACCACCCATCGGGGCCGGAACGTCCTCGAGCGGTACTTCTCCCGGTTGAAGCAGTTCACGCAGTGGCAACCCGGTTCCACAAACTGGCGGCCCGCTACCGGGCCGGGGCGATCACCGCGGCGCTGATCCTCTGGCTCAGGGCGGGCAACTGATCGCTGGTCAGTCCGAGTTGAACCACACCAGCACGGCCGGGCCGTCCGGCGTGATCACCGGCACCCAGGCCTCATCGGCCTCACCGATCCGGCTCGCGTCCAGGCGCAGGGGGCGCGGCTCCTCAGTGGACCCATCGCATGCCCAGTAGTGGATGGCCCCGATGATCTCGCGGAGCCTGCCCCGCTCGTCATCCGGCCACGCGTAGTTCCAGGTGCCGGCACCACGGAAGTGCTTCTCGAACAGCTCGCGCAACGCGTCCAGCTCATCAGGGCCGAACAGCGGTACCAGGAAACCCTCGACCTGCCCCTGCCGACAGGCGGTTCCGCCGTACTGCTGCTGATAGAAGACCCCCGTCTTCGCCTCGACCACCACGTACAGCCACCCACCGGCACTCATGCCGTCCGGGTCGAGGAAAACGAAGCGTCGACAGCTCATGGCCGTAGTCTTCCGGCCGCCGACCACGAGCGCGACGACATTTCCCACCTGCAAGATCAACTGCGCGACACGGCCTAGGACGAGGGGAGGGTACGGCCGGACCGGTAGCGCAGTCCCGGCGAACGCACGGGCCCTTACAGCGCCCTCGACGTCCCGCACCGGACGGTGACCGGCACTCAGCCGCCACTCCCACGATCGGGAATGGGCGCCCAACCCCGGCAGGCGAGCCACAAACTCACCCGCCACCGTGTCCTGGCCGGCGACGAGCGCCCATCCTCCTCAAGTCGCCGGAGTAACCCTCTGACGGCCGGTCCCCGACTGCGAGACCCTCACCTGCGCCACCCCGCCACGGCTGCCAGGACGCGCCACCCCTGGACGAGGGTGGCCTGCGGGGAACCGGACAAGGCGGGCGGACGTCCTGAAGGTCATGATCAACACTCCCAGGACGACAGCACCCGCAGGGAGACGCTCGGTGGCGGTCTCCGCAGTCGTGGGTGCGGCAGTCGTGATCCTGGCCGGGTGCGCGAGCACGCCGCAGCCGGTCGGCAATCCCGATCCGGGCGGACGACTCCTCGCGGCGATCAAACCGGTCCTCGCCGTCGCTCCGGCCTCAGCCCACATCTCCTCCCGGCACGCGACCAAGCCCACATGGGACTCCTGTGACGGGATCAAGTCGACCTACGGCTGGGACGAACCGACGGTGGACCTGCAATTCACCGGCGGAGGTACCGACGCGCAGGTCATCGCGCACCTGAAGTCAGCCCTGCGAACATCGGGCTGGACCTTCGACACCACCCACTCCGCCCCCACCGGCCCCTGGTACTGGCACAAGACCGTGGCCACAAACATCCAGGGCACCGTACAACTGCTGGGCGGTTCGGCCTTCACCCCCTCCGACTGGGACCTTCAGGCCACCACTCCCCCAGCCACCCACCCCGCCACCGGCTGTTGAACTTGGGCCTCGCGACACGGCAGAATGGGAAGCCGTCCGACACGCCGAGGGGGCGGATGTCCGTTGTGATTAAGTACGTGCCCG
>NZ_JBEXCS010000106.1:0-32575 GCF_040605395.1 Streptomyces sp. NPDC005648
CCGAGCCGCTCCTCCAGGCGTACGGTCACCGTGTCGCCCTCGCCCTTCCCGATGGCCCTCGCCCGCCGGGGCGGACGCGCGGCTGCGGCTTCGGACAGGCTGGGACATCAGCGGGTCATCCCGTCTTCGCGGCGGTCTCGAGGTCGCTCTGCAACCCGTCCAGAGCCGCCTTCGCCTTGCCCGAGGACATCGCCTGCGTGGTGCGCTTGTTCAGCGCGATGGCCATCGCCTGGTAGTACGGCGGAGCCGGGATCGGCGCGGTCTCGGGGAACTTGGTGAGGGTGTCGTAGAAGACGTTCCAGTGCTTGGGGCCGGTGGTGGCGTACCGCTCCGCCGTGAGCATCGACTTGCGGGCCGGGGTGGTGACGTTGCCCGGGATCAGCAGGTCGATGTTCTTCGGCTGCACCAGGGTCTTGAGGAACTCCCAGGCGAGGTCCTTGTTCTTGGACGACTTCATGATGCCGTAGCCGCCAGAGCCGAACAGGTGGCGCTGCGACTGCCACTTGGGGAAGTACTGCACGTCGAACGCGTCATCCGCCATGCCCGCGTTGTGCAGGCCGCCCGCCCAGAAGCCGCCGCCGATGGCCGTGCCGATCTTGTTGCTGGCGAACAGGCCCTGCAGCGTGGTGCCCCCGCCGACGTCCGGCTTGGGCGAGATCCCCTCCTTCTGGAGCTGGATCAGGTACTCCAGCGACTCGACGGTGGGCGCGGAGTTCGCGGTCGGATCCCCCCAGCGCCAGCCGCCCTTACGACCCGAGGCGGCCGGGTCGCCCGGGTAGAAGGTCTTCCACAGCCAGTCGCCGCCGTCCCACTTGCCCTCGCTCAGCAGGTTGCCGCCGTTGGCGTACATCCACGAGGTCCACGAGCCCCACAGGCGCACGACCCAGTCGTAGCCGACCGTGTTGCCGCCCTTGGCGGAGATCTTCTTGGCGATGTCGTGGAAGTCGTCCCGACTCCAGTCGTCGGCCGGACGCTCCACGCCGACGCTCTTGAACAGGGAGGTGTTGTAGAACATGTTGCCGGCGTTGAAGTCGGTCGGCAGCTCGTACAGGTGCCCCTGGTACATCATCGCCTCGACCAGCGCCGGGTGGACGTCGGCGAAGTACGGCTTGAGCTCGGCCGCGTCCCGCTTGACGTAGTCGTCCAGCGGTTCGGCCAGCCCCTTTTCCGCGAACAGCTGCAGTCCCTCGGTCGCCACACAGCACACGTCCGGTGCGTTGCCCGCGGAGATCTGGGTGAGCAGCTTGCTGAAGAAGTCGTTCCAGTCGGTGCCCGTGGTGCCGATGAACTTCACCGTCGCACCCTTGTGGGCCGCCTCGAACTGCGCCGCCGCCTTCTGCATCTTGTCCGCCGACGCCTGATCGGTGAAGATCGCCACCTTCAGCGTCTTCGAACCCGACGAGCTGGAGGAAGAGCCGGATGAGCAGGCCGCCGCCAGCGAGCCCACACCCGCCACCGCCACGGATGCGGCGCCCGCTCTGAGCAGGGAACGGCGGCTGAGCTGAGTCTTGAAGTCCCCAGAGGACATACGTGTACCCTCACTGTGTTCCAAGTACAGACAGGGATGACGACCGTTGCACCGGCCGCCTGTCTTGTTGCGAGTGCTTCGCCGTCCCGGGTTCAGAGCCGGGGCGGCGAAGTGACCGATGCCCGTGCCACCAGCGGGCAATGCAGCATCTCCTGCGTGACCGGGCCCGGTGGCGAGTCCGGCGTTCCGGTGAGCGCGAGCAGCTGCGTGACAGCCCGCGCCCCCATCTCGTAGTGCGGGAGCTGGACCGTACTCAGCCTCGGATGCAGCGTCTCCGAGACCAGCTCCTGATTGTCGAAGCCCACCACCGACAGATCACCGGGAATGGACAGACCCAGTTCGGCCGCCGCGCGGTAGGCGCCGGCCGCCATACGGTCGTTGAAGCAGAACAGCCCGGTCGGCCGCTCATCGAGAGTCAGCAGACGCCACGCCGCCCGGTAACCGGCATCCGCGTCCCCGGCCGGCGTGCCTATGTGCACCGCCTTCTCGGCGGCCACGAGGGCAGGGTCGTAGCCGATCCCCGCCTCTTCCATTGCCTTGCGATAGCCCTCGATACGGCCGTGCAGCGCGGGGATGTCCGCGACGCCCACCGTCATGCCGATCCTGCGGTGCCCGTGCTCGATCAGCTCGCGCACCGCCGTATGACCGCCCTGGACCTCGTCCGGCACCACGAACGGTACCGACGGGTCCTCGCAGCGCGCGTCCAGCAGCACCGTCGGCGTCGAGCGCAGACTCTCGGGGAGTTCCACGACCCGGTGGTACATCGCCGCATACAGCACGCCGTCGACCTGGCGCTGCAGCAGCATCTCGATGCTGCGCCGCTCCAGCTCCGCATCACCGCCGGTGTTCACCAACAGCAGCACCATGCCCTGCGCCGCCGCGGCCTCCTGAGCACCGAGGATGATCCGGCCCGAGTTCGGGGTGGTGGCGATCTCGTCACCGATGAAGCCGATCGTCTGCGACCGCTGCGTCCGCAGCCCCCGGGCCAGACTGTTCGGCTTGTACCCGAGTTCCTCGGCGACCCGAAGAACCCGCTCCCGGGTCTCCGCACCGATCCGCTTGCCCTCGACCCGGTTGAGGACGTGCGACACCGTCCAGGTGGACACACCTGCCGCGGCAGCCACGTCCTTGATCCCGATCCGGCGCGCCATGATCTCCACCCCAAAGTGGTTGATACCGGGTTGGCTCATCGTTTAGCCAACCGCGTGCACTGAGAGTGCCTTCGGCCAAAGCCGCTGTCAATGGCTCGTTACGAACTCGTGGCCGCGGCATGTCCCGCCCCGGCTCTCCGCCCGTGTCCCGGGGAGCCTCGAACTTCTGCGGCGACTGGCTGTGGTGGGGACGAGTTCTGGACGTAGGTTGGACACAAGGATCGGAAAAGACTGACAAGGGCTGAGAGGGACTGAGACGGCAAACCGCGTCTGACGTGGGAAAACGGTCAGGATGAGCACTGATCGGCAAGGGCCGCCAAGATCCCCAATGGACTCATAATCCGTCGGCCGTGGGTTCGAGTCCCACCCGCCCCACCTGTGCAGGGCTGTGACCTGCGGAAACGTTCATTTTTGGGTGTCGGATCGTCAACTTCGCCTGAACGGGCTGAATCCGCTGCTCGTCAGCTTGGAGTCCGGTGACACTTGGGGGAGCTCCAGCCCATCTGACCTGCGGCGGCGTAGGTGATTGAGGTTGGCTTGCGGTGTCCGACCGGCCGACTGAAGGCTCGGTGACAAGATCCAGGGGCCGTACAGGGGCCGGGACGGTGGCGGCGCCGAGGGGCATGAGGATCTGGTGCCCTCGGGGATGACGGCGACGTCAGTGGTGGCGGTGCAGAAGAAGGTCTGCACCGGCGACTGCCTTCGCACCGCCTCGCCGAAGACGACCCGTGCCACATCCGGCCGTTCCGCAGCCGTTGCCACTGCTCGGGATGTGTGGGATCACGTACAGGGAGCGCACCCATCAGCGGTGCCTGTACGGGGTGAGGTCCCCGTGGTCGGCGGCGGCCCAGATCCGTACGCCGAAGCCGTCCTGGGCCGATGCCCCTCGGGCGCAGTCGCGCCTTGTGCCTGCGGACCTCGTCGCCGAGAGCAGCCGGCGCGATTCCGCGCGCCGAAGCGACGACGGAGGAGATCGCTCCGGCAGGGCGGCGACAGCACGTACGTACATGGAATACGTACTCTTACCGACGTGTCCCTGACACCTGTGCCGTTTTTCTTGCATTCATGACGACACCGAGCGTGAAAGCGCAGATGCCGAGGAATGTCAGGCTGGCGTTGGTGGGGGTATGGGTCCAGGCCGTGCTGAACCTGGCGGCGGGATTCCTGTTGCTGGCCGTGGTGAACGACGCGGTGGACCACGGTCAGGACGAGGGGGTCGGGCTGCTCCGGTTCGTGGCGGTGCTGTCGCTGCTGATCGCGGGGGCGCTCCTGCTGTGCGGTGTTTTCGCGGGCAAGCGGTCGAACGGGGTACGTGTCACGGTCATCGTCATCGAGGCGCTGGGCCTGCTGAGCGGTGTGCTGGGCCTGTTCCAGGGGGGCGGCGTCGGGGTCGTCCCCGGCATCGTCTTCGCCCTCGTCGTGCTGCGGGGCTTCAGTTCCGCGGAAGCCAGGAACTGGTTCGACCAGTGAGGTACATGTCGAGGCGCACACCCGGGCCGAAACACTCCGTCGTGCCTGTCGCCTCGGTCCTCGCCGTCGCCGTCCTGTTCACCGGGGGCTGTTCGAGTGCCCAGGGCACATCCCTTTCCGGGGATCCGTCCGAGAGCGCAACGGAGGTGTCCGAGTCGCCGAGCCCTTCGCCGACTCCCTCGCTCACTCCGCCGTATCCGACCGGGGCGTCAGGTTGCCACGACAACAGGGGGTGGACGGCCGAGGAATCGAAGGACTGGGTTCAGCTCGTCGTCTCCACGCCCCAGGAGGACTACGACGACGAGGGGGTGACGGTCGTCAGCGTGCCGGGGTACAACGGACCGCTCTGCCGGAAGATCACCGTGCAGGTCGAGTTCTGGAAGCTGGTGTACGGAGTCGCGGACGGCGCCGACGGCGAACGCCTCTCGAACGGGTTGCGGCCCAGCTACTACTTCGACATCCACCGGGTGAAACGCGTCGAACTCCATGCGGACGCGAGAGTCGATCAGAAGATCGCCCTGCCCGCGTCCCTCTACGCGACGGACCGCAGCCCCTGCGTGGGCGCCCTCCTCTCGATCACCGTGGGCAAGCCGCTGACGAGCAAGGAACTGCCCAAGGAGGTCGGGGTCGGCGGCGGACAGGACGTCTCGGGGCGCGCCACGGTGGACTTCCGGTCGAAGCGGGTCGCCGACTACGAACTGTCCGAGCCCTCGGCGCCGCAGGTGTGCAGCCCGGACGGCAAGCCCACCGCCGACCCGGCCGATGTACCCGCACCGGGCTCCCAGCCGACGGACCTGTACCCGACGGACCTGTACCCGACGGACCTGTACCCGACGCCCGAAAGCAGCTTCGACCTCGGCGACGTCTTCGGCACTGCCGCGCCCTGAGCCATTCCCTCCGCCATTCCTTGAGTCACTCCCTGTGCCCCTTCTGCGGGGCCGGGCTCGCACCGACTTCCTGACCCTTTCACTGCACCCTGGGGAAATCACATGCGTACGTACACCGCCGCCACCGTCCTTTCCGGCGCCCTCGTCCTCTCGGCGCTCGTTCTTCCGGGTGCCGCCCAGGCGGCGGAGCACCCTGGAACGGCGACGGATCTCAGAGCCTTCGCCTCGCGGAGCGTCCGGCCGAACGACGCGCTGGGCGGCACCACCTTCAAGGACGGCGTCGTCAACAACGGCAAGGACATCGTTCTCGGTGTGACGGGCAAGAAGGCCGTGCCTGTCACGTTCACCGCCTTCGACGAGGAAGGCGTAGCCCTCACCACGGCGTTCCTGTGGCAGGGCACCGACAGTTCGAGCACGGACACCATCACCGGCGCCCTGGGCACGGACGACAACCCCGTCTGCGCGGAGACGCCGGTCCAGGGCGGTTACAGCTACAGCTGCAAGACGGTCTTCACCATCGACCCCGCGGTCGCCTTCAAGCACGGCAACGGCACCGCGGGGACCTGGAAACTCTTCCTGGGCGCCTACGACCTCTACGCGAACGCCAGTTACGACGACGACGTCGCCAGGGCCAAGATCAAGCGCGCCGCCGCGCTGACCGCCGACGCCTCTCCCGAGCCGGTGAAGAAGGGCAAAACCATCACGGTCACCGGCAAGCTGAGCCGCGCCAACTGGACCACGGGCAAGTACGCGGGATACGCGAACCAGCCGGTGCGGTTGCAGTTCCGCAAGAAGGGCAGCAACACGTACACCACCCTCAAGACGGTCAACACCAGCAGCACCGGCACCCTGAAGGCCACCACCAAGGCCGTCTCGGACGGCTACTACCGCTTCGTCTTCGCCGGCACCACCACGACCGGCTCCGCGACGGCGCCCGGCGACTTCGTCGACGTCAGGTAGGCGACCGACCGGCGTACCGGGTTCAGCCCTGGTCGGCGCGGCCCTCCCCGAAGCGGCTCCCACCGCGGCGGCGGGCCATCAACGTGGCCAGGGCGGTACGCGAGGAGACCCCGGTCTTGCGGAAGGTGCGGGAGACATGGGTGTCGACGGTACGACGGCTGACGTAGAGCCGGTCCGCGATGGCCTGGCTGGTGAGCCCCTGCGCCACCAGTTCTGCTATCTCCAGCTCCCGGGCGGTCAGCGTGGCCAGCCGCTCGGTGAGTTCGGCGCGGTCCGGGGAACCGTACGGAGTCTCCGAGCCGCCGCCGGGCGGACGGGTGGCGTCGGCGAGGCCGACCAGCATTCCGCTGCCGCCCGCCTCGGCGAGCCGGCGCCCCCTGAGCCAGGCGTGCGTGCCGCTCCGGCCGCGGCCCGCCGCCGCTTCCAGCGGGGCGCCGAGCAGCAGGGAGTAGGCCTCCCAGAAGACCGCGCCGCAGCCGGCGCTCTCCGCCGCGGCCTCCGCGAACAGGTCCGCCGCCGCTGCCGTCTCCCCCTGCGCCAGCGGCAGATGGGCGCTGCTGCGCAGCGCGGACGCCCGCTGCATCGGCAGCCCCAGCTGTTCCGCCTCCTTCCGAGCCCGCTCCGCCCAACCGCGGGCCTCCTCGGGCCTGCCCGTCACCAGTGCGGAGGTGACCAGGATCTCCAGGTACAGCGGGCGCAGTGACGGCTGGATCCGCTGCAGTTCGGGGCCGCCCGCCCGGAGCATCGCGTCCCGTGCGCGGACCGGGTCGCCGGCCATGAGCGCGGCCCAGCCGAAGATGCACCAGGCCGTGGACGCCCACCAGTCGACCCCGCTGCCGGCCGCGGCCACCGCCTCCTCGGCGACGGCGAGGGGGCGCGGATCACCCGGCGGGCAGCCGGCGACGAGCGCCGAGGCCTTGCTCGCCAGTACGAACGCGAGCAACTGGTCGCTGCCGATCCCGCGGGCGATGTCCTCGGCCTGGTCGGCGAGTTCCACCGCCGAGGAGACCCGGCAGGTCTGGACCCGGACATGGGACAGGCACAGCAGCAGATGGGGTACGACGTAGAGCTGGCCGCTGCGGCGGGCGATGTCGAGGCCGCGCTCCGCGTGCCGCTCGGCGTCCGGGTAGTGCTCCAGGAAGGCCTCCGCCCAGCCGAGCCGGGCCAGTGGCTCGCACAGCGCGGTCAGGTCGTTGTCGGGCAGGGAGTCGACCAGGGCTGCGGCCTGCCGGGCGAGTCCGTGCGCCGCGGTCATGTTGCCCTCGTACGCTTCTCCCAATGCTGCTACGGCGAGGACGCCGGCCTCCCCGACCTCGTCGCCCGTGGACCGGGCCGCCGCGAGCGCGGCCTCGACCTCGGTGCGCACCTGGGCGTACGAGGTGTCGCTGTCCTGAGGCGCGGCCGAGCCGAGCTCCAGGCCGAGCCGGACGACGTGGGCCGGTGCGGGTCCGCGGGCCAGTTCCCGGCGCAACAGGGCGACGGCCTCGGTGCAGCGCCCCAGATGACGTTCCACCAGCGCGCACAGGACGACCGCGCGCACTCTGAGGCCCTGGTCCTCAACGGTGGCCGGGCCGTCGGGTGACCGCCGCGGGGTGGCTATCAGCTCCTGAAGCAGGTCGCGGCTCTCGCGCAGGCCACCGCACGCGGCCAGCGCGCGGGCCCGCCGGAAGACCAACTCGCGCCGCCGGGCGGTGTGTTCGGGAGTGTGCGGAAGATGACGGAGGGCGACATCGAGCCAGTGGGCGCAGCTCGCCGGGGCCGTACGGGCGGTTCGGGCGGCGGCCTCGTCGAGCACGGCCACCGCTGCCGGGTCCCAGGCGGTCAGCGACTGTTCCACATGGTGGGCCCGCTCGGCGGCGGAGGCGCCCGCGCGGGCCAGTTCCTGCGCGGCGATCCGGTGGATCTCGACGCGTCTCAAGAAAGGCGTGCTTTCGTGGACGAGGGTTCGTACGACCGGATGCCGCAAGGTCAGCAGGCCCTGCGGGGCGGAGCGCAGCAGGTCGCGGCGGGTGAGGGCGTGGACGTCGGCGGCGAACGCGGTGCCGGAGCGGCCGGTCACCCGGCTCACCATCGCCGGGGTGGCGTGCTCGCCCAGTACCGCCACGGCCTCGACGATGTCGCGCCGGGAGGGGGCGAGCACCGTCAGTTCGTCCAGCAGTAGGCTGCCGAGCCCGGGCGGCGCCGAGGGTTGGGGCGTCGTACGCCCGCGGTGGGCCTGAAGGAGGGTCAGGAAGTAGAACGGGTTGCCCTCGCTCGCGGCGTACAGCGCGGCGGTTTCGGCGGGCGGCAGGCCGGGGCCGGCCAGTTCGGCGCAGTCGCGTGAGCTCAGCGGTCTCAGGCCGAGTCTGATGACCGTGCCGGTGTCGAGTTCTCGGGTGAGCCTGGCGGCTAGGGACTCGGGAGTCTGGCGGTCACGGCGCGTCACGGCCAAAACGACGGGGGCGTGCAGGGGATGGCGTACGAGATGGTCCAGCAACTCCAGTGACGACGGGTCCGCCCAGTGCAGGTCGTCGAGGGCCAGCAGCAGCCCGGACGGGGCGGCGAGCCGGGCGAGCAGGGCGGCCGTGGACCGGTGCAGTCCGAAACGGTCGACCGTGCCGTTCCGCTGGAGAAGGGGCGCCACCGCGTCGGTCTCCTGGAAGCCGTCCAGGGCGTGCGGGTCGAGGTGGGCGAGCGCGTCGGTGAACACCTGGAACGGCACCTGCCGTTCGTACTCCGTGGCTCTGCCGCGCAGTACCGTCATTCCGCGTCGGCGTGCCCGTGCGCAGACCTCGCGGAGCAGCCGACTCTTGCCGATGCCTGCCTCACCGGTGATGTCGACGAGCCGGGAGCGGCCGCTGTCACCAAACTCCTTGCCCCTCGCCGTTCCGCGCGCGTCGCGTGCCGCGCGGTCGAGCAGCGCGTCGAACCGGGCCAGCTCGACGGAGCGGCCCAGCAACGGAGCCCCGTTCTCGCTGTCCTCAACTACCGCGTCCGCGCCCACAGTTGCCCCCTGTCTTTACATTCCCCTCACATATCATTCTCTCCCGGTGATCGTCGTAACCGCCGCGTCGGTGAACCGGGGCGGAAGGATCTCACAGGGCGAGCCGTCGGTCCGGTCGGAGACGGGTGGTTCCCCTCAGCCCTCCCGGCGCCGGGGCGGAGACTCTGCACACAGGAAAGGGGATCCGCTGTGCGAGGGTTCGCTCTCCTCGGCTGAACTGGGCGGACGCGGTGCACCATTCTTTGTCCCGGTTGCCGGCTGTAATGCCGGTCCGGGTTGTCGGGTGCGACTCGGTGCCGCCCTCTGCCGGCAACGGGCATCCTTGGCTGTGAACAAGGAGTGATCAATGATCCCCCGACGTCAAGGGAGTGCAGCAGGTGGGATGACTCGCCCACCTCGACCCACGCAACGATGTGCTCGATGCCCGTCCAGGCCCGTGGCAGCATCGGCGTCTCCCTGGGGGGTGCCCAACCGGCACTCGGGGCGGACGGGTGCTGACGAAGATCGCGGCCATCAACGACCGCCTCCCGGAACGCACCATCTACCCCCGCAAAGAGCTGGTCTCCCGGCTCCGGATGGGGAGATGCGAGCTGTGTGAGCGTCCCGGCGAGATGGAAGTCCACCTCCGCAAACAAGGAAGTCCTGCGACGTTCACCACGCTCTCACTGGCGCGCCGGATGCCTGGAAAACGAGCATGTCCGGTTCGGAGGGAGGTCGCACGGAGGACCTGTCCAACGGCAGGAACCTCGCCGTGCGGCCCACCCCACAGGCCGCGAAGGGGCAGGTGGGCCTGGACGAACACGAGGTACGCAAGTGGTGCTCGTGCTACCGGCACACCACCGTGCGTACGACCGGATCGTCGTCGCCCCCGCCCGCACCGCCCGGACCTGGCTCGCCCTGCACCGGCACCGCTGGAGCATCCGCCGCCAGACCCGGGCCCGAACCAGCCACTACCGCACCCGAGCCGCGCGCGCTCACTCACCGTGAAATCACCGGCTGCAGTATGAGGACGGGCCCTTCGGTGAGAACACGGAAGGGCCCGGGTCTTTCTCCCCGCATCGGGGATGGTGGCCTGAGCCTCGGCCGGCCGGCGCACGGTCAGATCAGGGAGCTCTTGTAATAGAAACTCGCCATCTTGTCCGTATCGGTAGCGGAGTTTTCGGAGGCGAATCCCATGACCAGCCGGCAGGCGGCCGTGTTGCTGGTGTCGGGGATTTGAATGGCGAGGCCCTCGGGTTCGCGGTAGTAGAGGCTTTCCGCGGCTTTTGTGAGCTGGCGGTCACTTACGGATCCGGTGTTCCAGTCGATTCTCGTGATGTATGTGTTGCCAGCAGGATTGGTGGGCGTCGTGGTCGTGCTGTCCGCGTACGTGTACGCGTTTCCGTCGATCATGTACAGGTATTGCCCAAGGGTCGTGAAGCCCTGGAAGTCGGAATACGCGCTACCGGTCGGCTGTGTCACTGTCGCGAGCGGTGTGAATGTGCCGGCCTTGAACGCGGTGAGCTCGTAGAGGCTGAACTTGAAGACGCCGCTGACGCGATACCGCACGGCCAGGCGGCTGTTGACCGGGTCGATGGCGATGGTCGTGCGGTCGGCTCCGGACACCGGGCTGAACTTGGTGACCTGCGACGAATCGCTGGTGAGGACTGTGCCGTTGACGAACTTGAAGCGGGCGAGCTTGCTGCCCCACCCATTGGTGACGCCGGCCGAATCAGTGGCGGCGACGGCATCGGTCTCGGTCCACAAGTAGGCGCTGTTTCCTGAGGGTTCGGCGGCGATCGCGACACCGTGTCCGAATCCCTTGAGGTACATTCGGCCGATTTCCGCGCCGGTGAGATCGAGGCGGGTGACGGCCAGGTCGCCGTTGGCCGCGCGCTCGGTTCCGGTGTACTGGCGGGTTTCGCCGGGGAGTTGGCGGCCGCCCTGGACCAGGTTGACCGTGTAGACGTGCTTGTTGGTGTTGTCGAAGGAGAAGGACTGCAGGACACGTACGTCCTGGAGGTCTATTTCCCGCAGCAATTCACTCGATGGCGCGGTGAGGTCGAACTTCGTGGATGCGGCGACCGCCGCGGACGCGGTGCCACTGGTCAGGGCGACGGTCGCGGCCGAGCCCAGTGCGGCCGTTCCCAGCATTCCCCCGGCCCATTTCACGAGCTGTCTGCGACTCATCCCCGAAAGAGCGTCACCCATGTCGTCTTCCCCCTGGAGTTCTCCTTGGCTGTGAGGGGGGATTGAAGCATCCGGAGATCTCGTGACGCCAGCCTCGGTTTGTCGCCGTTCCCGAGGTCGGGTCGATTCCGGCGGAACCGGGAGTAAATCTCGTAGTGGCCTGCAATCTGCCTGAATCGACAAGCAACGGACTTCGGGTGAATCGAATCGCGACCGATGTCCACATCTTCGATAAACGTGATCCAAGTCACTCTCGTAAGGAGAGTGTGAAGAGGGGGTTGGTGTGGATCATCCGTTTTGCGGGGCTGTCGGCTGACGGGTGGGGCCGTTTAGCGTGCACCTTTGATCAGGTCATGACCAGCGGTTGACTCAAAGACCACCCAACGTCATAGCCCGTTCACGTTGCTTGCCCACTGGGGTGTGGGCGGTTTTGGCCGTTTTTTGGGGGGGATGATCGGTGCGATTGAGGCGCAGACACAGAACGAACATGTCGTGGGCGCTGGCCGCGGCGGTGGCCGTGTCGTTGTTGGGAGCACCGGCGGCCGAGGCCGCGGCGGCGGTTGTCACCCTGGTGCCCAAGCCGGTGAACGTACCTGCCGAGGCTCCCGGGAGCGTGCCGCGTGACGGCGCGGAGCCGACGCGGACCGAGCCCGCCCGCGCGACCTGGCCGAAGTCGGCCGAGGCGCGGATATCCCTGGCCGACCTGACGGCGGGCAAGTCCGCCCCGGTCGCCCCGGCCGCCGGAGGCAAGGCGACCGTCCAGGTCGGACCCGCCTCCCCGGCCGCCCTCGTGTCGTCCCTCCCCGGGACCCGGTCACCCCTCACCGCCGCCCCGAAGGACGTCGACGTCAAGGTCCTCGACCACGCCCGACTGGCGCCGGTCGGTGGCACCGGCGTGGGCGTCCGGGTCACCCGGCGGGACGGCACCGGAACCCCGGGCCCGGTGCGCGTCGCCATCGACTACTCCGGCTTCAAGGACGCCTACGGCGGCAACTTCGCCTCCCGGCTGCGCCTCGTCGCCCTGCCCGCGTGCGCGCTGACCACACCGAAGGCCAAGGGCTGCTCGTACGACACCCCGAAGTCCGTGCCGATCACCAACGACACGGCGAAGAACACCATCACGGCGACCGTGCAAGCGGACGGGGACCCGGCCGCCCGCGTCCCGGTGATCCAGCCCAACGGCTCGACGCTGTCGCAGTTCCAGTCCGCCCAGACCCTGGCTGCCACCACCGACTCCGGGACGGTGTACGCGCTGGCGTCCGGCTCGTCGTCCGACGCCGGTGACTACCGCGCCTCGACGCTGAGCCCGACCGGCTCGTGGAACGTCTCCAAGGGGTCGGGCGCGTTCACGTACAGCCTCCCCATCGACGTACCGAAGCCCCCCGCCGGCACCGCGCCCAGCCTGTCGCTCAACTACAACTCGCAGTCCGTGGACGGCATGACCTCGGCCGTGAACACCCAGGCCGGGACGGCCGGGCTGGGCTGGGACCTGGGCATCGGCTTCATCGAGCGCCGCTACCGCGGTTGCCAGGACGACGGCACCGGCAGCGGCTGGGTCGGCGACCTGTGCTGGGACTCGCCGAACTCCACCAAGGAGCCCGACGGCGCGGTCTACGTCATCAACCTCAACGGCGTGACCTCGCAGCTCGTGCAGGACAACAACGGCACCGGCTGGTACCACGTCCTGGACGACCCTGGCTGGCGGGTGCAGCATCTGTCCGGCGGCTACGGCTCGGACGACGAGTACTGGGTGGTCTCCACCCAGGAGGGCATGCGCTACTACTTCGGCTGGGGCCGCTCGGAGCGCCAGACGGGCACGGCGACCAACTCCGTACTGACGGTCCCCGTCTTCGGCAACAACCCGGGCGAGCCCGGCTACAACGGCGGCGTCGGCGTCTCCACCCAGGCCTACCGCTGGGGCCTGGACCGGGTCGTGGACCCCAACGAGGTCGAGACGGCCTACTTCTACGAGAAGGAGCAGAACAAATACCGCTCCGTCCTGCTCACCGACCAGGCCCGCACGTACGACTCCGCCGCCTACCCGGTGCGCATCGAGTACGGCTGGGCCTCGCAGATCGCCGGCGCGCAACTGCCCGCCCAGGTCGAACTGCGGTACGTGGGCCGCTGCGTGGAGCGGATGAGCGACACCGACCCCCTGGCCAAGGAACCTGACCCGTGCCCCGGCATCTCCGGCAACCCGAGTTCGTATCCCGACGTGCCCACGGACCTGATGTGCGACGGCACCGACGGCTGCAAGAGCATCACCGGTGAGACGTACTCGCCGACGTTCTTCGCCACGAAGATGCTGTGGGACGTCAAGACCTGGGTCCGGGACAACGACAGCTCCGCCTGGGACCCGGCGATGCAGTACCAGATGAAGTACGGCCTGCCGAACCCGGACGGTGTGATCGACGCCAACCTCTGGCTGGACTACGTCCAGCGCCGCGGATACGGCAACGGTACGGACATCACCCTGCCCACCATCAACATCAACGGCGAGTGGCGGGACAACCAACTCGGCGGCGGCGTACTGAACTTCCGCCGCGTCACCCAGATCCACGGAGACCTGGGCGCGTTCACCAACGTCACCTACCGGAACTACGACGCGCAGGACACCTGCGACATCAACAGTCCGCCGTCGGAGTCCAACAACACCCAGGCCTGCTTCAAGCAGCGCTGGGTGCCCGAGGGTTCGACCACCGAGAAGACCGGCTGGTTCAAGAAGTACGTGGTCGCCAAGGTCAGCGTCGACCCCGGACCCGGAGCGGGCGCCGCCAACGACGGCGACCCGGTGATGACGACGACGTACGACTACGTGGGCAAGCCCGCCTGGGCGTACCCCAACGACCCGCTGGTCAAGGACGCGAACGAGTCCTGGACCGACTGGCGCGGCTACCAGCAGGTCGAGGTCCACACCGGCACCAAGGACAACGCCGCCTCCACCTACTACTGGCTGTACCGCGGCATGGACGGCGACCGCACCTCCAAGACCGACTCGTCCGCCACCCGTTCCGTGACCGTCGACGACGGTGACAGCGGCAGCGCGGCGAAGACCGACTCCCCCTGGCTGGCGGGCCGGGTCCTGGAGTCCAGCGACCGCGACGGCACCGGGCAGTCGCACAAACGGGTGTGGCACGAGTACTGGGTCCACGACACCGCCCAGTACGACGGTCTGCCGGACGCCCGCTTCGTGCGCGAGACCAAGACCACCACGCACGACCTGACCTCCGCGGGCTGGCGCGAGCACGTCGTCAGGGACGAGTACGACGACGCGGACGCGCGCAGCACGACGTACGGCCGCCCGGTGCGCACCAACGACTGGGGCCTCAGCTCCTTCGACGACAACCGCTGCACGACATACGGCTACGCCTACAACACGGACCTGTTCCCGGGTTCGCAGGTCCAGCGCTGGATGGTGCTGCAGGACGACGTACGTCACTACGAGGCGGACTGCGCCGCCACCGACCGGCTGAGCAAGCAGAACGGCCACGCCGTCAAGCTCTTCGACAACGCGGCGGTCGCGACCGGCAGCGAGCCGGCCGCCAACAACAAGCCCGCCGACGGCAACATCACCGCCGTCCTGAAGTACACCGACGCAACGAACTACCGCCTCACGAAGTACGGCTACGACGCGGCGGGCCGGACCACGTCGAGCACCGACGGCAAGAACAAGACCACCACGACCGTCTACCAGCCGAACACGTCCTGGCCGGTCAACGGCGTCAAGGTCACCACTCCCGACCCGGACGACGGCGGTCCCGCGACTGCGCAGTCCACCACCACCTGGTCGTCCCGGCTGTGGGGCATCCCGCAGCAGGTCCTGGACGCCAACGGCCAGACCACCCGGACCGTGCTCGACGCGGTGGGCCGCGTCGTCCAGGTCTTCAAGCCGGCGCAGATCGCCAACTACCCGGACGGCACACCGACGGCGAAGTTCAGCTACACGATCACCACGTCCGACAACAGCGAGGGCGTCCCGGACCTGGTGTCCACCGTCCCACCGAAGGTGACGACCCAGCAACTGCTGTCCGGCTCCACGTTCATGACGGGCTACACCTACACCGACGGCCTGGGCCGCACCCGCGAGACCCAGACCCTGGCACCGACCGGCTCCGGCCGGACCGTCGTCTCCACCCGCTACGACACCTCCGGCAACGTCACCGGCACCAGCGCGCCGTTCTACAACTCCTCCACGGCCGGCTCCGGGATGGTGCTGCCCACGGTGGCGAACCTGCCCTCGTACACCGACCTGATCATCGACTACGCCGGACGCACCACCCAGTCGCGGCTGATGGCGCTGGGCAACCCCCAGGCCCAGTTGCAGACGCTGAAGAACTACCACGGCGACTACGTCACCGAGATGCCGTCCGTCGGCGAGCGCAGGAACGTGTACAACGACGTCTTCGGCCAGACCTCCAAGATCGTGGAGTTCGGCCCGTCCACCTACACCACCAGCTACGAGTACGACCGCTCCGGCCATCTGACCAAGCTCACCGACGCCAAGGGCAACATCTCGACGTACGAGTACAACTGGCTCGGCGAGCAGACCAAGTCGGTCGAACTGGACACCGGCACGCGGCTGACGCAGTACGACGCCAACGGCCTGGTCCAGCAGACCACCGACGGCAACAACGCCGTCCTGACCTACGCCTACGACAACCTGAACCGGCCGCTGACCGTGTCCAAGGGCAGCACCGTGCTGACCCGCAGGACCTACGACACCGCGACCGGAGGCATCGGCAGGGCGGCCACCTCCACCTCGTACTCGGGCGGCTTCGCCTACACGACCGAGGCCGTGAAGTACGACGCCAACGGCCGGCTGACCGACAGCAAGGTCACCGTCCCCACCGACGGCAACGGGCTGCAGGGCACCTACACCGCGACCTACGGCTACGACGCCGCGGGCCACCCCACCACCGTCGCCTACCCGGCCACCGCCGGGCTGCCGGCGGAGACGGTGACCACGTCGTACGACGCGTCCGGTCTCGAGGACAAGGTGACCAGCAGCATCAGCGGCACCACCTATGTCGACGCGACCGACTTCGACTCCCTCGGCCGTCTCACCGGCCGCGCCTACGGCGTCACGGGCGCCGCCAACAGCGCCAAGCGCACCTACACCTACGAGGACACCACCGGCACCGGCTGGCTGAAGAACATCACCACGACCACCACGGCCAAGGGCACCGTCCAGAACGACGACTACACCTACGACCTGGGCGGCCAGATCACCGATCTGAACGACAGGACCACCGGCCAGCACCAGTGCTTCGGCTACGACGAGCTGAACCGGCTCTCCCGGGCGTACACCACGCTGAGCACCGCCGGCTGCACGGGCCCGTTCGCACCGGATCTGGCCACCGGCACGGACCCGTACCAGCTCGACTACACCTACGACGGTGCCGGCAACCTTCAGAAGGTCACCGACACCAAGTCCACCGGCGCCGTGGTCAACGACTACGTCTATCCCGGCTACTCCGCCGACCAGTCGACGTACACCCCCAACGCGGCGCGTCCGCACGCCGTCTCCTCCGTCAAGACGCCCACGGGCACCGACAGTTACGGCTACGACAACGCCGGCCAGATGACGTCGAGGACGGTGAAGGGGGCGAGCACCACGCTGATCTGGAACGAGCTGGGACAGCTCGTCCAGACCACCGGCGCCTCGGCCACGTCGTACGTCTACGACGCGGACGGCAACATGCTGCTCCGCAAGGGCAGCGCGGCCACGGTCCTCTACCTGGGCGGCCAGGAGATCCGCAAGGCCGGCAGCACCGTCACCGGCACGCGGTACTACGCGGACGGCACCAGCACGGTCGCGATGCGCACCTCGGGCACCGGCGGGACCGTCACCTGGGTGATGTCCGACCCGCAGGCGTCGACGTCGGTGGCGGTGGACTCCGCGACCAACGCCGTCACCCGCCGCCGCTATCTGCCCTTCGGCGCCCAGCGCGGCGGAAGCCTGCCGAGCGGCACCGACCACGGCTTCCTCGGCAAGAGCGAGGACTCCGACACCGGACTGTCCGTCCTGGGCGCCCGGATGTACGACTCGAAACTCGGCCGGTTCATCTCCACGGACCCGCTGAGAACGCCGTACACACCGCAGAACATGAACCTGTACAGCTATGCGATGAACAACCCGATCGCCTACAGCGACCCGACCGGCCTGGAACCGCACGGCGACCCGTGCCTGTACGACCTCTCGGACTGCCCGAAGGACGTACAGGAGTCGGTCGGCTACGACCCGAGCAGCGGCAAGGTCTACCCGGAGAAGGGCACCGCGACCGGCGACGGGACGATCAACGAGTGGCTCGCCAACGGCAAGAAGCAGGACACGTCGAAGAAGCTGAGTGAGAAGACCTTCGACTGGCTGAAGAAGAATCTGGGTTACTCCGGGTCGCAATACATGAGCCGGGGCGAGGCGGCGGCGTGGTTGGACAACGCGAAGGACGAGTGGAAAGGAGCGATCAACGCGTTCGCGGGCTGCTACGTTCTCTCGACGCAGAGCTCTGACCAGTGCAAGAAGGCCGTACAGCACGACTACAAGGACGTCTTCGAGAAGGACGACAAGCCCTGGTGGGAGAAGGTCGGAGATTCCGTCAAGGCCCATATCGGCGATGTGGTCGGCCTTGTGGTGACCGGTGTCTGCGTGGTCGGTATCGCGGCAGCGACGGAAGGCGTAGGTCTGGCCGCGGCCGGCGGATGCTCCGCCCTCGGAGGGTTCGTGGGAGGCAGTATCAACTACGCGCTTTCCGATGAGGAGAACAAGTCGGTCGGTGGCTGGGCCGAGTCTGTCGCCTGGTCCACGGCACTCAATGTCGTCGGCACGTTCACCGGAGGCCCGATCGACGCCATGGCGCTGAAAGCCGGCGGGAACACGGCTCTGTTCAGGTTGGCGATGAGGGAATAACCGGAGCAGGAAGCAGCAGTTGAGCCGGGGCGGGGACGGAGAGGTAGGGTCGTCCCGGCCCCGGGGTCGACACCGGTGCTTATCGAGTGGGAGGGGAAAGGTGAGTCGGCTCAAGCGGATGTTCTGGGCGCTCGACGCGTATTCCGGCGGGGCCACGCGCCCCACGGACGCCCGGATGCGGGCCGTCCGGCACCCTGTGCCCTTCGGGGTTGCCGGTGCCGTGTTCGCCAGTGGTATGTGTGCGCTGGCCATAGGCAGGCTGGACTGGCAGATCGCACTCGTGGGACTGGTCGTGGGCGTGCTGTTCGGTCTCCTCGTCGTCCTTGAGCGCAAGCGGCTGGAACACTACGGTTTCCGGCCGGAGGCGGCCTCGAACGACCGGGAGCACGGCGGCGACGCTCCCAGCTCGCGCTGACCGCCCTCGCCTCGGAGAGCCCTTGCGGCCCTGCCGTATCGCCCAGGCGTGGATACGGTGCCGTCGCTTCGCGAACCTGCGCTGCGCCCGTGCACCGGTGTGCGGACGAGTCCGGCGTCAACTCGCCGCCGGACTCGCCCAGTTCACCTCGGGCGCGGCCAATTCACCTCGACGGTGCGAGGTCGACGGACATGTCGGCGACGGCGGCCACGCCAGGCGACGCGGAGTATCGGGCACCGCCCTATGCCGGGGTGGGTCTGACGACCAGCGGCCGGCGGTTGAGCCGGGACAAGTGATCGACGAAATACGGCGGGTGGGTATGGCAGTTCACCCGCGCGTGCCGTGCCCCGGACGGGGCATCGCCGCGATACCGCCTCGGGTGGGCGGTCGGCGAGAGGCTTGACGCCCGTCCGTGCGAGCGCGCGGACGCTACTGCCTGAGGTCGATCGTGCGGACCGGCTGCCTTGTCGTGCGGGCGATGGTTTCGAAGTCGCGGTCGTAGCGGAGGAGGGTGAGTCCGGCTTCCTCGGCGGTGGCGGCCAACAGGAGGTCGACGAGGCCGGCGCTTCGGTGTTCTCCCTTGGCGGTCAGCTCTCTTGGATGACGCGGGAGCGGCGGTGGACGCCGTCCGGCATGGGGCACCAGGCGTAGTGGGCGTCGAATGCCGTCTTCGAGCGGGTGCGGTCCGTGGCGGAGCGGGCCGAGTAGAGGACTTGCAGTTCGGTGAGGTCGCAGATCGCGACGAGGCCGGCGGCGATCCTGTCGTCCCAATCGGCGGTGTTCCGGCGGAGCAGGACGCGGGCGAGGGCGGAGGTGTCGATGAGGTGGTCGGCGACGGTCACTCGTGCGCTCCGGTGTCGCGATCATCGTCCGTCGCGCCCGCACTCGTGGGGCGGTCTGCCTTCTTGTTCAGCAGCAGGTCCATATCGAGGGCGCCGTCGGCCACCAGTTCGCGGGCTTCTTCGAGAAAGCGCAGGCGCCGGTAGCGGGCCGTGACTTCCCGCAGCGCGGTGTTGATGGTGTCGCGCTTGGTGGTGGTGCCGAGTTCTTTGGCTGCCCCTTCCAGCGCCTCATCGTCGAGATCGATGACTGTCCGGCTCATGGTGCCCTCCCTTACCTGACCCACTGTGTATATCAAGGCCCGTCGACGGAGGCGTCACCGTGGCCTGACGCTCTTGGGGCGCCGGAGACAGTGACGTCTGCTCCGTGGCGCCGGCGACCACATCGGAGGAGGCCGTCTGCCCGGCGAAGAGTGTTACCCGATCCTCCATCGGATCTGCCGGCTCGGTTGGGGGTGCCCGTCCGCTGCGGGCGAGTTCGGGCCTCACTCCCGAACACCATCGAAGGCCCCGGGGCCCGGGTGTGCTCGGCCATCCAGGACGCGTGCGGGACGCAGGTTCCCGCCCCACCTATGCAGGCCGCCTACCTGCGGACACATCGATTTCGTCCTGTTGGATCGTCGACTTTTCCTGAACGGACTGAATTTGCTGGAGGCTGTCGCTCGCCGTGCGGGCGGCTGCCCTGGGGCCCGATGCCAGGACCCAGGGGCCGTACAGGGGACGGGACGGGGTCAGGTGCCCGGGCGGATGTTGGGGGCGAAGCGGGCCAGGGCGACGGTTTCGATGGCCGCGATGATGTTGTACGCCAGTGCGGACACCGCGGTGAGGACCGCGACCGAGGCCCAGAGATGGTCGTAGTCGAAGGTGGAGGAGTCCTTGAGCATGGCGTAGCCGAGGCCTTGTCCGGTGGAGAGCCATTCGGCGAGCATCGCGCCTATCAGGGCTCCGGGGACGCCGATGCGGGCGCTGGCGAAGAATGCGGGGACCGCGCTGGGCAGCATGACCTTGCGGGCGATGGTCCAGTCTCCGGCGCCGTACGCGCGGCACAGGTCGGCGGCCTGGCGGGAGGCGGAGCGCAGGCCGAAGACCATGGTGACCAGGGCGGGGAAGAAGACGATCAGACCGCTGATGACGGTGGTGGCCATCAAGCCGCGGCCGAAGACGAGCGTGATGAGCGGGGTCATCGCCACCAGGGGCACGGAGCGTACGACGACCGCCATCGGCAGCAGTGCCTGCTCGACGCTCCGGAGGAGGACGAAGACGACCGCCACGCCCACCGCCGCCGCCAGCCCGGCGACGAAGCCGGACCCGGCGTCCAGCAGCGTGCGGCCCAGACCGGAGGAGACCAGGGAGCGGTGGGCGCCCGCGTCCGGGCTGGTGAACAGGTAGTGGAAGATGTCGACCGGTGACTTGGCCACCAGCGGGTCCAGGTCGTAGACCTGCAGGAAGATGATCCACAGGACGATGACGGCCGCCATCGTCACGACCACGTTCAGCAGCGGGCGCAGCACGCCCGCCGCGAGGCGCAGCGCCGGGGCCCGGTGCGTCTGTGTCGCGGTGCTCATGCGTGTCCGCCTTCCACTGTCGTCGTGCGCGACCACGGCAGGGCGTAGCGGGCGACGAGCCCGACCGCGCCGTACGCGACGCCTGCCACCGCGCCCGAGACCAGGGCGATGCCCCAGGTGCGGGGCACGTCGAGCTGCTGCTGCGCGATGGTCATGGCGATGCCGAGGCCGCTGTCGACCCGGCCGAGGTACTCGCCGATGATCGCGCCCAACAGCGCCGCCGGACCGGCGATCTTGAGTGCGGCAAGCGTGCTGGGCAGCGCGGCGATCAGGCGGACCCGCAGCATCTGCTGCCAGCGGCCGCCGCCGTAGGCGCGTACCAGGTCGAGCGCGGCCGGGTCGGCCGAGCGCAGCCCGAGCAGTGCGCCGATGAGGGTGGTGAAGAAGACCGACAGCCCGGCCATCGCCGACATCGGCTTGTCCCCGTCGAGGACGAGGGACAGGATCGGGCCGATCGCCACGATGGGCAGGCAGTACGAGGCCACCGCGATCTGCGTGATCACCCGCTCCAGCACGGGCACCAGCAGGACCAGTACCGCCAGGCCCAGCGCCAGCCCGTTGCCGACCAGATAGCCGGTCAGGGCCTCGCCGACGGTCTGCTCGACATGGGGACTGTAGAAGGTCCAGCCGTCGTCGAACACGCTCGCCACGACCGCCCAGGGGGTGGGCACGCCGTCCCCGGTACCGACGACCGTGGTGGACAGCAGCGACCACGCCCCGATCAGAGCCGCGATGCCGACGGCTCCGCCGGCCCAGGCGGAACGCCGCGCACTCATGACGCCTCCACCGCTGACGACTCCACCGCGGGACCGGGAGCGTCGGCGGGGCTGTCGACGGGCGTGTCGGCGCGGCCGAACAGGAGTTCCGACAACTGGTCGGCGTACGCGTGGAACTCGGGCGAGCGCATCATCTCCGGTGTGCGGGGACGGGGCAGGTCGATGGTGACCTTCTCCACGATCCGGCCCGGACGGGGCGACATGACCGCGACGGTGTCGCTGAGCAGCACGGCCTCGTTGATGGAGTGCGTGACGAGCAGGGTGGTCACCGCGCGGGCCTGCCAGATGCGCTGGAGTTCGAGGTTGAGCCGCTGGCGGGTCATGTCGTCCAGCGCGCCGAACGGTTCGTCCAGCAGCAGCACCTTGGGGTCGACGACCAGCGAGCGGGCGATGGCGACGCGTTGCCGCATGCCGCCGGAGAGCTGGGCGGGGCGTGCCTTCTCGAAGCCTTCGAGGCCGACCAGCTTGATGAGGTCGGAGATCGCCGCAGGGTCGGCCTTGATGCCGCTGATCTCCAGCGGGAGCCGGATGTTGGCGGCGACCGAGCGCCACGGCAGCAGCGCGGCGTCCTGGAAGGCTATGCCCAGGTGGTGCCGTTTGCGGGCCGCCTCCGGGTCCTCGCCGTGTACGAGGGCCGTACCGGAGGTCGGGCTGTCGAGCCCGGCGAGGATCCGCAGCACGGTCGACTTGCCGCAGCCCGACGGCCCCAGCAGCGCGAGGAACTGCCCCTCAGCCGTGTCCAGGTCGACGCCGGCCAGTGCGGGCACGCGCTGTCGGCCGAGCTTGAACTCCTTGCTCAGCCCGCGCAGGGACAGCCCGGTGCCGGTGCCGGCCGGCCCTCCGGAGTCGTCGGATGCTTCGGGAACGGCTGCTGCGGTACTCATCAGTTGACCTCTGTGTGCGGTGCGGGTGGGTGCGGGTGGGGGAAGCCGGTACCGGCGGGCCGACGGGGCCGCACCGGTACCGCCGGCGCCTCAGATGAGGCTGGGGTCTTCCTTGTAGACCTCTTCGAGGATCGAGAGGTCGAAGAGCTTGTCGGCGGCGATGTCGAGGCCGCCGTACTTCAGCGTCTTGATGTTCTCGTCGATCAGCGCCTGCGTGACCGTGAACAGGCCGTTCTTCTTGGTGTCGGCGCTCACCATCAGCTCGCTCTCGTCCTTGGACTCGAGGGTCTGCTCCTTGGTCGTCAGCCCGAGCCCCTTGCCGTACGTCTCGGCCGCGAGCTTCGCGCCGAGCGCCGGGTCGGCGATGTTCGCCTTCCAGCCCTTGATCTCCGCGCGCAGGAACGCCTTGAGCAGGTCACGCTGCTTGTCGATGGTGTCCTGGCGGACGATGTACGTCTCCGAGACCAGCGGATAGCCGGTGTCGGCGAGCAGCATCGTGGCGACCTTGAAGCCCTTCAGACGCAGCGCGTTCGGCTCGTTCGTCACGAAGGAGAACCAGCCGTCGACGGTGCCCTGGGTCAGGGGCAGCGGGTCGAACTGCACGGGTACCTTCGTGATCTTCGACTCGTCGAGCCCGGTCGCCTTGATGTACGCCGCCCACACGGACTCGTTGCCCGCCTGGACGCCGATCTTCTTGCCGTACATGTCCTGCGGCTTGGCGATCGGGGCCTTGGCCATCGACATGATGCAGAACGGGTTCTTCTGGTACTGCGCACCGATGATCTTCAGTGGCGCTCCCTTGGCGACGGCCGCGCCCGTGATGTCGGGGGCGCTGATCGCCACGAGCGCCTTCTTGGTGACGACGTCCGTCTCCATCGGCGTCGCGGACGGGCCGCCGCCGATCAGCGTGGCCTTCGAGAAGCCCTCGTCCGTGTAGTAGCCCTTGCTGTCCGCTATGTAGCTGCCCGCGAACTCGACGTTCTTGATCCAGGACAGCCGGAGTGTCAGCTCACCGAAACTCTTGGAACCGGAGGACGAGGGGGAGGAGGAAGAGGACGACGAGTCCGAACCGCCGCACGCGGCGAGCAGCGGGCCGCCGAGCAGTACGGCACCGCCCAGTTGCAGTCCCCGCCTGAGGAAGAGACGGCGGTCGGTGGCGGCGAACGCTCTGTCGTCACTGTTCGTACTTGCGGTCATGGCGCGCTTCCTTTCACAGGCCGGGTCGGCACCGGCTCCTGGTGGATCTGTGGAACGGGGGTGGGGCGAGGCCCGGGCAATGCCGGGCCGGTCTCCGGTCGAGCGACTGCCCGGGATCAGGGATCCCGGGTCAGAGGCCGAGGAGGAGTTCGGGGGTGCGGGCGCGGGAGCAGCAGATGGTGATCCGGTCGCCCGCCGCGCGCTCGGCCGGAGTCCGGACCTCGTCGCGGTGGTCGGGTGCGCCGGCCAGGACGGGGGTCGGGCAGGCGCCGCGGATGCCCTGCTCGCAGGAGAGGTCGACCTCGACTCCGTGGGCGGTGAGGACCTCGTCGATGGCGCGGTCGGCGGGGACGGGGTAGCTGGTGCCGGTGCCGGCGATCCGTACGGTGAGGGCGGTGGCGACTTCGGCTTTCGCTCGGGCTCGGGCTCGGGCTCGGGCTGCGGCTCCGGCTTCGGCTCGGGCTGCGGCTCTGGCTGCGGCTCCGGCTCCGGCTCTGGCTCGGGCTGCGGCTCTGGCTGCGGCTCCGGCTCTGGCTCGGGCTGCGGCTCCGGCTTCGGCTCGGACTCCGGTTCGGGCTTCGGCTCCAGCCTCGTCTCGGGCTCGGGCTTCGTCTCGGGCTTCGGCTTCGGCTTCGGCGGATGGTGGAGCCGCCGGGGCGAGGCGTTCGGTGTGAAGCTGCCCGGGGTGCCGGCCCGCGGCGGTCGCCTCAGCCACGACGTGGGTCATGAAGCCGTCGGGCCCGCAGACATGGACGGCCGTGTCCGGTTCCGGGACGCGTGGTTCGGGGGGCAGCTCCGCGCGGACGGTGTCCCCCTGGTCGCTGTGGTGGACCACTGCCCGCTCGCCGAGAGCGGAGGTCTTCAGCCGCTCCAGCAGGGAGGCCTCCGCCGCGCGGGAGGTGTAGTGGTGCAGGACGCACGACGCTCCCCGCGCGGCCAGGGCTTCGGCCGTCGACAGCAGGGGTTTGATGCCGATACCGCCCCCGACGAGCACGTGATGCTCGGCCGCCACGAGCGGGAAGTGGTTGCGCGGGGGCGAGATCCGTAGCCGTCGGCCCAAGGTGAGGTTGCGGTGCAGGGTGCGGGAGCCGCCCCGGCCGGCGTCGTCACGCCGTACGCAGATCAGGTGACGGCCTTTTTCCCGGGGGGAGTTGCACACGGAGTACGGACGGACGAGGGAGGGCCCGAGACGGACGTCGATGTGGGCGCCGGCCTCGAAGGACGGCAGGGCCCCGCCGTCCGCCGTCCGGAGTTCGTCACTGCGGCTGGTGGCGGAGGCGAGGGAGATCGTGTGGACGATGACGTCGGGTGACTGCACGGTGGGCCCCTACGCGGTGAAGAAGTGGCTCAGGCCCAGGTCGCGCAGGCCGCGGCGGTAGGCGATGGAGCTGCGGTCGGCGGGGATGTTCACTTCGAGTCTCGGGTCGAGCGGGAGGTTCTCGGGTTTCTGGACCTCGACGACGGCGCGGTCCTCCTCGAAGACCGTGCGGTTGAAGTCGTATACCGCCTGGACGGGCTGGTCGGTGTCGAAGTTGCGGGCGATGGGGGCGAACATGCGGGTCTGGCGGGCGGAGACGGGGGAGGCGGCGTTCATGATGTTGAGCAGCCCGCCGTCCGGGAAATGCACGACGAGCGTGGCCGTGAAGGGCAGGTGCACGTCGAAGCGGCGCAGCCACCGGAAGCCGGGCGGGGCCTCCCTGGTGCCGTGCGGGTAGTTGCTGACGGTGCTCCAGTAGTCGACGGAGTGGCCGTACCGGTGGCGTACCGGGGTGTAGTCGGGGACCTCGGTGTTGTCGGGGTCGCCGAAGGAGTCGAGGTGCACGAAGCCGAAGTGCGCGACGTCGAGGAAGCCCTCGACCTGGCGGCCGGCGAACGCGGCGATGTCGATCCAGGGGCAGTTGATCTGCTGGAAGCCCGCCTCGTCCCAGTGGGCCATGGCCGGGATCACCGGGGCCGCGCCGGGCTCGGGGCGCAGGCAGGTCCACACCAGCCCGTACCGCTCGACGACGGGGTAGGTCCGCAGGTTCAGCCGGGACGGGATCTTCGACTCCGGATGGGCCGGCACCTGCACGCACCGCCCGCCGTCACCGAAGCGCAGTCCGTGATACGCGCAGGTGATGCCGTTCCCGTCGCCGCGGCCGAGGCTCAGCGGCACCCCGCGGTGCGGGCAGATGTCGTGGGCCACGACCACGCTGCCGCCCACCCGATAGGCCACCAGGGTCTCGTCGAGCAGGCGCACGGCGGACGGCGCGTCGCCGATCTCGCTCGACAGGGCGACCGGGTACCAGTGCTGGGTGAGGATCGCCCAGTCGTCGGCATCGAACGTGCAGTCGCGGGGCAGGTCAGGCCGGGGTGGAGCAGTGGTCATGCGAAAATCCTTCTGCGTGGCGCGGCTGGGAACGGCCGGACAGACACCTGTGAAGCGCGCACGCCGGTACGGCGGCGTGGGACACGTGCGAGGCGAAAGTGCGCGGTGACAAGCCGATCCCGGGGTGGAGGCACCGTGGAACCGCAGACCGGGCAGGGCACGGGGCACGGTCATCGGTACGAGGTCAGTTGTGACAGCCCTCGGACTCCGGATGTGAACCGTGCGCCACGCGTCCGCGCGTCCAGGCCGACTGGTGGGCACGGCACCGGAGGTCCGTGCTGCACGCGCTGACAGAGCTCATCGCGCATCCCTCCGTGCTCAGTGCCGACTGCCTGCCGCCGGACGACCAAGCCGAGACTGGCGCACAGAGATTGCCCTGTCATTCCGTATTTGTTACTTACGGATTCCGTGCCCGGTTTCGGCCCGGGGCGCCGAAGTGAGCGCAGCGGAAGGCCGCCGTGTCCATGAGTGTCCCGTCGGCCTCGAGCCGCTCGGTCACGTCCATTGAGCTGCGGGTAATGTGCTGGCCATGCCCGATACCCCGGCCCTGTCCGAACGTGATCGCCTGCTGAGGTTGACCGCGGACTACGTCCTGGAGCACGGCGTCGCGGACTTGACCCTGCGCAAGCTCGGCAGCGCGATCGGCACCAACAATCGCATGCTGCTGTACTACTTCGGCTCCAAGGAGGAGCTGATCACGGCCGCGCTGACCGAGGCGAGCGTGCGCTTCCCGATTCTCAGCGAGGCGTTCGTCATCATGGACGACCAGCTGCGCCCGCTGCGCGAGCGGATCACCGCGGCCTGGGACGCGGTGGCGGCGGCCGAGAACCTGCCGTTCCACCGGACGTTCTTCGAGGTACTGGGCCTGGCCGCGCATCAACGCGGTCGGTTCGACGGCTTCCTCGGGTCGGTGGGCAGCGAGTGGCGCGAACAACTCGCGGCCTCGCTGGGCGGCGGCGTGCCGAAGGCCGCCGCGGACGATCTGGCCCGGGAACTGGTCGCGTTGTGGCGCGGCCTGCAACTGGACCTGATCACCTCGGGAGACCGGGCCGGGACCGATCGGGTGATCGCGTCCGCCGCCGAGTCGATCGCCCGGCGGGCGGCGACGGCCGCCACCGCTCCTGGATCCTGATGTCCAGACCCTGATGTCCAGATCCTCGTGTCCAGATCCTGATACCCCGTCACATCTCCCTGGAATGACGGAGTTTTCAAGATGCCAGCGGGATCCGGGGGACGACGATGTCCAGCGGACCGTCCGGAATCGCGACCGCGTCCTGGCTCCAGCCCCAGATCGAACAGACCTTGCGCAGCGGGTCGCTGTACCCGTCCCTGCCGTGCAGCACCCGGTAGTTGTCGATGCAGATCATCTCACCCGGGCCCACCCGGAACATCGGCCCGCTGTCACGGGCCGCGACGACCGCGTCCTGCCAGGCGCGCACATACGTCCAGTGCTCCGGCTCCAACGGGCCCTCGACCGGCGCGAGATAGGGATGGTGTCGGCCCTGGAAGCGGCCCGACGGGGTCCGCCGGACGATCGGCGAATAGCCGCGCTGCGGGTAGTTGGGCTCGGAGTGGTCGATGTCGACAGTGCGGCAGAAGTCGGCGAGCGCGGCGCTGCCGGGATCGGCGGCCAGCAGGTCCAGCAGCCGGGAGGTGTCGATCAGGAAGGAGTCGCCGCCGCTGGCCGCGGGCCGCTCGCACCACAGGAACAGATGGTCGGGGGCGTAGTCGCCGAAAGCGAAGCCGTCGTTGTGGGCGACCATCCGCTCCTCGGACGGGCCGTTGGCGTCGCGTTTGCGGCCGCGCCCGTCGGCGGGCTGCGCCCTCATCCTCATCGCCTCGACCCGGGCGCTCTCCTTCGTCGCCTCGAACTGGGTGCCGCACCGCACAGCCCGGTCCCCCATGATCGCGCGGCCCATCGCGACCGCCTTCTCCTCGTCCGCCAGCCCGGTCACAATGGCCGCGCCCTCGGCGGCGAGAACCTCTGCCGCCTCCTGTGGGCCGGTTACTTTGCGCGGGATGAAACTTGCGGAGCTGACGTCCGACACAGCGCCTCCTGAAGCCCGCGGAACCAAGCCCGGTTGAACCAACCGGTTCAATCAGAGTAGAAGCGCCGTGTTTCCCCGAAGTGACGCACCCGCGTGCTTTGAGTTGCCCACGCGGCCCCTGGGGTCCACCCAGCCCTGGGCTTGTGCCCAGCCCGGGCAACGCGGGACGGTCCACCGGAACCCGGGTTCCGGTGGACCGTCGGATCGGTCGGGATCAGGAATCGGGGATCAGCACAGACAAGGATCCGTACCCGCCCCCAGGCCGAGGATGTCGTTGTCCCTCAGCGCACCCGAGTAGGCCTGTACCTCGTCGACGTCGCCGTGTAGGTACTCTCCCCAGCCGTCCCCGACCCTGGCCCGGCCGATCTGGAGCGCACCGGTGCTGTGCCAGCCGTCGGGGAGGGTCGTGGTCGCCTGGGCGTTGGTGTAGCCGTCGGCGTAGAGCTTGATCGTGTCGGTGGCGTCGTCGTAGACCACGGCGAGGCGATGGCCCTGGCCCTCGCCCCCGTCCGCGACCTCGGTCTGGGACACCACCTTCTCGGGGGCGCCGGCCTCGTCCTTCTCCGGCATCACCAGCTCCCAGGCGTGTGCGGACGGCTCGTAGACCACCTTGAAGGCGTCGGTGTGCGCACCGGCCTGCGAGAGCACGGTCATCGGGTGGGCGGGCTCGGAGTCCGCGAGACGCACGACGACGCCGAGGGTGAAACTGTCCCCGGTGTCCACCACGGGCCCGTCGGTGGCGGCGTACCCGTTCTCGCCGTCCAGCCGCAGATGCCCCTCGCCGACGAGTGCCGGCGGTACGTAGGTGCAGTCGGGGTCGATCTCCGGGATGCAGGAATCGTCGGAGCCCCGGTAGATCGAAGCGCCCGTGCCGAGCCGCAGGGGCGCGCCGTCCGACTGCTCGGGGCTCACGCCGTCGGTCGCGTTCTCCAGCGACCAGTGGCCGAGCAACTTCGGTTTGCGGTACGCCAGTTCGGCCACCTCGTCCGGCACCACGACCCGGTCGTGCACCTGTACGTCACCGATGTCGCCGTGCCACCGTTCCCGGTAGCCGGCGGCCCCGCGGGCCCGACCGATCTGGAAGGCGCCGGCCGCCTCAGCGGGAGTCGCGTCGGCCGCGGTTCCCACCTCATGGCCGTTGACGTACAGCCGCGCCTTCCCGGTCTCCGCGTCGTAGAGCCCCAGCAGGTGCGCCCACTCGCCGACTTCGGGGGCACCGCCGGACACCCGTGCGCCGCCGATCGCGAACGACCAGGCCGGCCCCGCGTCCTGAGGGTCCAGCCCGAGGCTGAAACCGGGCGCCCCGTCGGCGTCCTGGCTGGCGACGGTCATCTTCCGGCCGGTTTCGGCGGGCCGCACCCACGCGCTCACCGCGAAGGTCCTGCGGATGTCGGTCGCGGGGGCGTCCGGGGTGAGAAAGCCGTGGCCGCTGCCGTCGAGGCCAACCGTGCTGGTGGTCGTGGTGCCCGTGGGCGCCGGGCCGCCGAAGGTCACGCCGGTCCCGGCACGGGCGGTGGTACCGGACTCGGCGGCGGCCGAGCGGGAGCCCGCCGGGTCGTCCAGCTTCCACCGGGCGACGGGAGCACGGCCGGCCTTCACGTTGAACTCGTAACGCGCCTCGGTGCTGCTGCGGCCCGACCGGTCGATCGCGTGGACCGTCAGGGACTTGGGTCCCGAAGTGAGCGGCAGGTACGGGATGGTGACGGCCGCGCCCGGCTGCTGAGCGGAGACGGTTCCGCTGGGGCCGCCCACGAAGCGGTACGTGTACGACACCACGTCGTCCGAGGACGAGTCCACGGTGAAGTGGCCGTAGACGCCCACTCCGTCCACCCAGAACACGTCCTCGGGGGTGGGGTACTCGGGAGAGGTGATCGTCGGCTTCTCCGGGCTTACGTCGTCGTACACGAACGAGCAGACCGAGCCGTCGCCCTCGTCGCTCCACGCCGAGGTCGACTGCCCGTCGTTCGCGCGGACGTGCCAGGAGATGACGGTGTTCGCCGGGACGTCGTTCGGCATCGTCCAGTACTGGCTCTGCCCCGACGTCAGGGTGATGGTGGTGTAGGTGCGCCGCTGTTCCAACCCTGCCGCGTCCGTCCACCAGGCCTCGAACTCGCCGCTGACCGGGCTGGACTCGGAGGGCTGGTTGTCCTCCTCCGGGTCGTACAGCACCGCGCTGAGCCTGGGCGGTGTCGAGACGTACGGCATGTCCTCGCCGGTCGCGCAGGCCTTGCCTCCTGATCGGAGGTCCTGGACGAGCGGCTGCTCCGGCGGCAGATTGCCCACCGCTTGCGCCGTCCCGGCAGCCATGGCCAGCAGCGCCGCCACACAGCTCCCCACCACTGTCCGTCTGCGTCTGCCCGTCCCCCTGGACCTGGTCAAGTGCGCCTCCCCTGTTCGGACTTGGATCTCGTGGATCACACGAGTGCCCGAACCTAACAGAGACGACCGACAGCACCGGGAGGTGTGCTGCTCGACCAGTCGGCCCGGGCGAGCGCGGTTGTGATCGGCGCAGTGGTCACACCGCTGCCGAGGTGTCCTCGGTCTCCGGCGCGGTGACGCAGCCCAGCAGGCGCAGAGCCGCCTCGGAAGGTGAGCCCGGTTCGGCCGTGTAGGCGATCAGGCGCCGGCCGGAGGAGCCGGGGATGACGAGGTCCTCGAAGCTCAGGTCCATCGTGCCGGCCGACGGGTGACGCAACCGCTTCACCCCCGAGGTGCAGGTGCGCACCGGATGACGGGCCCAGCGGGAGGCGAACTCGTCGCACTGAACGGTGAGTTGGCCGTTCGGTGGCCTGGGGCAACGTCGCCGGTCTGGTCGCCTTCCTCACCGAGACCTCCCTGGTCGTCCTGCTGACCCTCTACCTTCAGGAGGTGCTCGGCTTCTCCCCGCTGGCCGCCGGTCTGTCCTTCGGTGTGCTGGGCATCGGAACGGTCGTCGGCGGCTCGGTCGCCCCGAAGGTCATCGGGAAGATCGGCACCAAGCGACGCTGATCACCGGCGGCATCCTGCAGACCGTGTTCACGGCCGCCCTGCTCGGCCTCGGCGCCACTCACTCCTCGCTGTGGCTGCTGCTCGTCGCCACCTTCGCCGGCGGTGTCGGCAACATGCTCGTCATCGTCGGCTTCATGGTCACCGCCACCTCCGGTCTCGCCGACCACGAGCAGGGCCTGGCCACCGGACTCGCGACCATGACCCAGCAGATCGGTATCACCATGGGCACGCCGACCATGAGCGCCCTCGCCACCACCGCGATGACCGGCACAGGAGCCTCGGCCGTCCTCGGCGGACTGAAGACGGCCATCGCGGTCAACGCCGCCCTCGTCCTCCTCGGCGCCCTCACCAGCGCCGTGTTCCTGCGTGGTGCGCGGTCGAGTGCGCGGTAACTCAGGGCGGTACCACCGGATCTACGGGCCCACGCACACGATCGACATCGCCGCGGACGTCACCGCGAGTGCGCTTGAGCAGTGACCTGGATCACAGTAATCGTCGCGGATTTCCATCCAACATCTCGCGGACCCGCCGCATCTCCCTGGTGTACGACGCCCACCGCGTCGCCACCAGACAGGAGATGAGATGTCCAACCAGATGTTCGACCACCAGGCAGCCGGCAAGAGGTTCTCGCGTCGTGGTCGTACGGCAGGAGCAGCCGCCTTCGCCGGTGCCGCCCTGATCGCGATCGTCATCGGCACGCATTCCGCTGTCGCCGCATCCGCCGAGCCCGCCCTCGGCTCCGGCAGCCTGATGCAGAGCGAGGACTTCTTCCAGCAGGGTCTGTCCCCGGTCGGCGCGACCGTGGACCTGACCGGGAAGCGAGCTCTCTCCGCCTGCTCCGGCGAGGAGACGATGCGCACGCTGACCAAGGGGAAGGGCGTCGCCTACGCCGACGTGGCCTGGTCCTTCGACACCAAGGGGACCTCGCTGACCGAGTCCGCGACCGCCGGTTCCACCGGCACGTCGGCGGCCTCGTACGAGGAGCGGCTCAACAAGTTGGTGCGCGGCTGCCAGCACGAGCCGGCCGGTCACTGGTACTACGGCAAGGCGCATGCGATCACCGGCAAGGCCGGCAAGGGCAGTTGGTACGCGGCCTACAACGGCGACGGCAAGGTCGCCGGCGGGGTCGCGGTGATCCGCGGCGATCGCCGGGTCGGCATCGTCGAACTGACCGGTCAGCCCAGCGACGACGCCGGCTACATGGCAGGCATCGCCGCGACCGCCATCAACCGGCTGGCCGACTGATCCCGTCGCACGGTGGCGCCGGCCCGGCATGGTTTCTCAGCCCCGGTTCAGCGGCCTGGGGCTGGGACCTCCGCCCGCCGCCCGGCGGGCGGGTCGTGGTCGGGGTCAGATGAGGGAGCTCTTGTAGTACAGGCTGGCCATCTTATTGGTATCGGTGGCTGCAGTTGTCGTCGGTGACCAGGTAGCAGGGCTTGC
>NZ_JBEXCS010000107.1:0-32258 GCF_040605395.1 Streptomyces sp. NPDC005648
AAGGCCACCGGCAAACCCATCGACGTCCGCGTCGCCCACCACTTCACCGTCCGTGGCGGACTCATCGTCCGCTTCGAACAATTCGTCGACACCGCACTCGTACGCGACGCCATGACCGACTGAGTGGCGCGAAGTGCGGCGGCGGAGGAGATATCCGCCGCCGCACTTCCGTTCGCGGACACGGGACATGGTCCGAACCCCGGTGCCTCCATGTGACTGCGCAAGCATGATTGCGCAGTCACACGGCCATGTCTGACATCATTGGGGCTCGATCGAGCACCCGAGGGAGGCACCATGACGCGGGGCACAGGGCGGAGCAGCGGATCCGCCGCGCCGAACAGCGTGGACGTGGCCCGCCTCGCCGGGGTGTCGCAGAAGACGGTGTCACGGGTCTTCAACGATGAGCCCTATGTCTCGGCGGACGCGCGCAGACGGGTCCTCGACGCCGCCGAACAGCTCGGCTACCGGCGCAACAACGCGGCCAGGGCGCTGGCCTCCGGACGCACCCGCTCGATCGGTGTGATCACCCTGGGGACAGCCCTCTACGGTCCCGCCTCGCTGCTCATGGGCGTCGAGCGGGTGGTGCGCGACACCGGGTACGCGCTCCGTGTGGTCAACACGGTGGAGGGCGACCCGGCGGGTCTCGCCGGTGCCGTGGACTCGCTTCTCGACCAGGGGGTGGACGGCATCGTCATCTCCGAGCCGATCGACGAGGAGGGGGACGGCGCGGCGGAGCCGCTCCGGGTAGACGTGCCGGTCCTCGTCATCAGCGCGCCGCCGCCGCCGATCACCTCCCCGGTCGTGCTGACCGCGGGCCGTGGCGCCGACCTGATGGCGCGTGCCGCCACCGAACACCTGCTGGGACTGGGCCATATGACGGTCCATCATCTGGCGGGTCCGCAGCGGTGGTACGCCGCCCGGGACCGGCTGGAGGGATGGCGGGCGACGCTGACGGCGCTGGGCAAGGAGGTGCCGCCGGTCGTCGTGGGCGACTGGTCGGCCGCCTCCGGGTACGCGGCGGGACGGGAGTTCGCCGCGGACCCCGAGGTCACCGCCGTCTTCGCCGCCAACGACGACATGGCGATCGGCCTGGTCCGCTCGCTGAGCGAGGCCGGTCGGCGCGTGCCCGAGGACATCAGTGTGGTCGGCTTCGACGACATCCCCGTCGCCGAGTACGTCACTCCGCCGCTCACCACGGTGCGGCAGCCCTTCGACGCCATGGCGCAGGAAGGGCTCAAGCGTCTGGTCCACGCCATCGAGAACCCGGACGCCGACCCCCTGCCGGCGAGTCCCCCGCCGGTCGACCTCATCATCCGCGCCTCGACGGCGCCCCCGAACGCCAGTTGACCGGTGCCGGCCCCAACCGGGGCCGGCAGGGGGCGCGTTCAGCCGTAGAGGGCGATCCTCGGCTGTACCGTGCCCGCCACGGAGGCGTTGGTCACGGTCAGCCGGTACCGCTCGGTGAGGGTCTCACCGGGGTGCAGGGTGCGCCGGGCGGTCGGCAGGTCGGTGAACAACGTGCCGGTCTGGCTTCCGAGTTGGACGGCCGTCCAGCAGCCGTCCGCCTTCTGCCGCTCGAGTCCGACGTCCGAGGGGCTCAGGAACGGCCCCGCGTCCGGCGACTCCAGCAGGATCTGCGGGGCGACGATCTGGTCGGCCGCCGAGTCGTTGCGGTAGCCGAGGGTGAAGGTGTGCGCGTGCGCGGCGCCGGGCAGCGGGAAGGCGGTCAGGTCGACGAAGTCAACCGGGGCCGCACTGACATGAGTTGAGCTCGCCGCGGCGACCGGCGCCGTGCTCGCCAGCGCGGGGCCCGCGCCGGCCACTCCGGCGAGGGCCACGGTCAGCACCAGGGCTGCCGCGGTCGCGAGACGCCTGTTCTTGGTGGGCACTTGCTGGATCCTCCAGGTGCGAGGGTGGGGGGTACTCCGCGATCATGGTAGGCGCCCCGCGCCGGGGCACGGATCAGCCGAACGGACGAACCGGACCGTCGTGTCCGTCGTCCGAACGGCCGAGGGAGCGGGGCGTCAGCGGTCCCGCAGCCGTACGAGGTGGTACAGCACCGGTATCGCGGTCATGTGGTTCTCCCGCAGGGTGGGCCGCAGGAAGCGGTAGAAGCTCGGCTTGCCGAACTGGCGCAGGGCGGCGGTGGGAAGGCCCATGTCCCAGCGGGCGTGCCCGATGTGCGTGTACCGCGAGGCCGTGGCGTCGAGGGGTTCGAGCAGCAGGGCGTTGTCCAGGCCGGTCTCCACGGCGTACCAGCCCGTGAGGTGCTCCCAGAGTTCGGCGACGTGCCGCGGGTTCTCGCCGAGGAGGTAGTGGAAGAGGAACAGCCCCTGGTGGGTGCGGTCCACGTCGGCGACGCACTTGCCGCAGCGGGCCGCCAGCTCGTGGAGGTCGGTGCCGTGCTGTTCGAGACGCCGGCGCAGGTTGCGGTAGGCGGCGGTGTCCCGCACCGCGGGGATGTCCCGCGGTGACCTGGTCTCCACCAGCGCCACCACGTCGTAGGGAGCGCGGGGCGGGCTGCCCGGCGTGTCCCAGCCGATGGCCGGCGCGACGGCGGCGGCCCGGAACACGCTCGCCCGTTTCACCTCGGCGAGGCTCGCGAGGTCCTCGGCCTCGGCGCGCAGCATGTCCAGCAGCAGCGCCTTGTCGCGGCCGTGGCCGGGCCGGCCGAGGCTTCCGCCGGGCGGCCGGACCGCGGCGGCGAGATGGAGGTAGCCGGACGGCGGCGGCTCGGTGAGCGGGGCCGGGCGGAACTTGGGGCGGGGATGGACGAGGGTGACGCTCATGGGGTCTCCCGCGGGTGCGGTGTTTTCCCTGGCCTGTCGGGCGCCTACCCAGCCAGACGCCCCTCACGCGGATGGGAGGCGGTGGGCGCCGGTGACGTCACCGGTCGGCAGCCCCGGCCCCCGGCCCGAGTGGAACACGAGGGCACGCCGCTAATTCACCCGCCGGCCCGGAGCCGCCGCTGGACAACGCCATGAAGACCATCATCTCCCCGTCGAGGCAGCCGAGTTGGGTCGATCGGAGGCCGCGTCACCACGTACCCGCAAATTGCCTGCGATCTTCGGTCGTACCCGTCATACGCTTGCCTCCGCTGTCTGCCGAGGGAGGACGCATGAGGATCCGGAGCCTGACCCGCACCGAAGCCGAGGAACGGGCCGCGCTGCTGGCGGTCGAGCGGTACGACGTGGAGATCGACCTCACCGACCTGTCCGACGGGCCCGAGGTCCGCTGCGTCTCCACGGTGACCTTCACCTGTCGTGAACCGGGCGCGGGGACCTTCGTGGACTGCGCGGCCCAGGTACGCGGCGCCACCCTGAACGGCGTGGCGCTCACCCCCACCGACGACGGCCGTATCCCGCTGCCGGACCTCGCCGGGCACAACGTGCTGCGGGTGGAGAGCGTCCAGGCCGAGACGGCCGCCGGGCAGGGCGTGCACAAGGCGGTCGACCCCGCGGACGGCGAGGTCTATGTGTGGATGAGCTTCGAGCCGGACGAGGCCCGCTTCGTGTGGGCCTGCTTCGACCAGCCCGACCTCAAGGCCCCGCACGCGTTCACCGTCACGGCCCCGGCCTCCTGGACCGTCCTCAGCAACTCCGGCGAGGCACACGTCGAGGAGCTGGGCCCGGCCCGCCGCTGGACCTTCCCGGACACCCCGCCGCTGTCCGTGTACAACACCGTCGTCAACGCGGGCCCCTTCCACGAGATCCGCCGCGAGAGCGACGGCCACGACCTCGGTCTGTACGCCCGCCGCTCGCTCGCCGAGGTCCTCGACCGCGACGCCGACGACATCCTCACCCTCACCCGTCAGGGCCTCGCCTTCTACGCCGAGGCCTTCGCGATGCCGTTCCCGCAGCGGAGGTACGACCAGGTGTTCGTGCCCGAGTTCGGTGGCGCGATGGAGAACTACGGCTGTGTGACCTGGTCGGACGCGTTCCTGCGGAGGGCCGAACCGACGCCCGCCGAGCGGGAGTTGCTCGCCGTGGTGCTGCTGCACGAGATGGCCCACATGTGGTTCGGCAACATCGTCACCATGCGCTGGTGGGACGACCTCTGGCTGAACGAGGCGTTCGCGGAGTTCGCGTGCCACTGGGCGGCCGAGGGCGCCACCCGGCACACCGACGCCTGGGCGAGCCATCTGGTGGTCGGCAAGATCCGCGCGTACCTGTCCGACCAGGGCCCCGCCTCCCACCCGATCCACCAGCCCATCCACGACGTCGCCCAGGCCGCGTCGATCTTCGACAACATCACCTACCCCAAGGGCGCCTCCGTCCTCCTCCAGCTCATGACCTACGTGGGTGAGGACCGCTTCCGTGCCGGCATGGCCGCCTACTTCGCCCGCCACGCATGGGGCAACACCACCCTCCAGGATCTGATCGACGCCCTCGCCGAGGCCAGTGGGCGCGATCTGACCGCCTGGCGCCGCGCCTGGCTGGAGACGGCCGGCACCGACCGTTTCTCGCTGGAACGCGAGGGCGGGTCCGTCACACTGGTGGCCGCCGGCACCCCCCGACCACAGGTGCTGGCGGTGGGCGCCTACGAGGCGAAGGGCGAGTCCCTCGAACGCGGCGCGCTGGCCCGGGTGGAGGTGACACGGCCGCGCACCCCGATCACCGGTCTGCCGCCCACCGCTGATGTTCTCCTGGTCAACGACGAGGACCTCACCTTCGCCACGACCCGCCCCGACGCCACCACCAGGGACACCCTGTTCCGTACGGCGGCGCGGCTGCCCACGGCCATCTCCCGGGGCGTGGCCGCGGTCACCGTCTGGGACATGCTGACGACCGGCGAGGCCACGGCGGCGGAGGCCGGGCGGTGCATCACGGCGGTCCTCGCGGCCGAGACCTCCGACGCCGTGATCGAGCCCTACCTCACCCTCGCCGCGAACATCGCCGAACTGTGGGCGCCGCCCGCCGAACGTGCCGTCCTGACAAGGGAGTTGGCCGCGGTGTGCCGAGGTCTCGCCGCCGACCCCGGTCGCCGGCAGGTGGCGCTGCGCGGACTGGCCCGCACGGCGGGTGACGCGGACGACCTGTCCTGGCTGCGCGAGCAGGCGGGTGACGACGTGGATCTGCGCTGGCGTGCCCTGGTCCGTGAGGCGGAGCTCGGCACGGACGTGTCCGCCGAGACAGCTCTCCTCCTCGAACGTGACCCGGACCCGGACGCCTGGATCCGCGCCCTCACCGTGCGGGCCGCCGTCCCCGACGCGGCCGCGAAGGCGGAGGTCTGGCAGAAACTGGCCGTGGACCGCCAGGTCCCCATCAGCGGGATCACCCAGGTGGCGGCGGCCTTCTGGCGCCCTTCCCAGGACGCCCTGCTCGCCCCGTACGCCGAGCGGTACCTGGACTCGATCCCTCAGCTCCACCAGGGCGGCATGATCCAGGCGATGGGCTACACGACCCACCTCTTCCCACCGCACGCCATCGACTCCGCGTACATCGAGCAGGCCCAGCAGGCGGCCCAGGAAACCCCTCCCGTGGTCCGCAACTCCCTTCTGGAACGCTCGGACACGGTCAGCCGCATGCTCCGCACCCGCACCCTGTCGGCCTGACATTCCCCCCGCCCGCGGGCCGCGTGTCGTCGGCCGGGATCCGACCGCCGTGTGCGTCAGGAGTCCCGGCCGAGCGAGGGGAGGGACATCGGCGGGCGGACCATGAACACGTCGACCGGGTCCTCGGCCTCCGTGGTGAACCCGTGCCGCTCGTACAGCCGCCGCGCCGGGCTGCCCTGGAGCACGTTCAGCCGGACGGGGACGCCGTCGCGGTCGCAGCGCTCCAGCAGCTCGCGCAGTACGGCCGATCCGACACCGTTGCCGTGGAGGTGGGGGTCGAGGAGGAAGTGCTCCAGCCAGTGGGCGTCCTCGGCGGGCCGCAGCGCCACACAGCCGGCGAGGGCTCCGTCCACCTCGATGATCCAGGTGTGCGCCGGCTCGAACCGGTCCCTCAGCCGCTGCCGCACCCGGTGCTCGTCGTAGCGCCCGAGCCGCTCCAGGTCGGGCCGCATCACCACGGCCCGCAGTTCCACCACGGCCTCGACATCCGACGCGGCGGCCGTCCGCATCCCCCACTCCACCATGATCACCAGGCTACCCGGCGCCCGCTCCAGGACTCCCGGCGTCACCACGGAGCCGTCTTCGCCCCGCGCGTGCTTCCCCTCGACCCCACTTCATCCTGCACACTCACCCCATGGAGACAGCCGAGTTCGTGGAGATCCTGGACCGGGAGGGCGAGCTGCTGGCCGCGGCCGCCGAGTCGGCGGGCTGTGACGCGAAGGTGCCGACCTGTCCTGACTGGCAGGTGCGGGACCTGCTGCGGCACACCGGGATGGTGCACCGCTGGGCCGCCGCGTTCGTCGCCGAGCAGCACACCACGTACCAGCCGGACGGCGGGCTCCCGGAGCTCGACGGCGCCGAACTGCTGGCCTGGTTCCGTCAGGGGCACCGGCGGCTCGTCGACACCCTCGCCTCCGCAGCGCCCGACGTGCGGTGCTGGCACTTCCTGCCCGCGCCGTCGCCGCTCGCGTTCTGGGCCCGGCGGCAGGCGCACGAGACGACCGTGCACCGGTTCGACGCGGAGTCGGCGCGGGGCGGGACGCCGAGCGGGATCGCGCCGTCCTTCGCGGTGGACGGCATCGACGAGCTGCTGTCCGGTTTCCATGCCCGCCCCAGAAGCAGGGTCCGCGCCGAGGAGCCTCGTGTGCTGCGGGTGCGGGCGACCGACACGGACGACGCGGTGTGGACCGTACGACTGTCTCAGGAGCCACCCGCGGCCGTGCGGGAGGCCGACGGGGACGCGGACTGCGAAGTGGCCGGTTCCGCCGCTCGGTTGTACCTGGCGCTGTGGAACCGGCTGCCCTTCCCGAGCGTGACCGGCGATGTCTCGGTCGCCGCGCTGTGGCGCGGGAAGTCTGCCGTCACCTGGAGCTGACTCCCCGTCAGGCGGTCAACATCCTTGTCAGCACCTCGCGTTGCACCGGAAGCACCTCGCGGTGCAGCGCGCGCCCCTTCTTCGTGAGCGTCACCCGCACACCGCGGCGGTCCTCGGGACACATGGTGCGCTCCACCAACGCGTCCTTCTCCAGCCGGGCGATCAGCCGTGACAGCGCGCTCTGGCTCAGATGGACCCGCTCGGCGATCTCCTGCACACGGTAGGCGCAGGACTCGCCGGAGAGCACGTCCAGCACCTCGAAGTCACTCGCGCACAGGCCGTGTTGGTGCAGCGCGCGATCCAGTTCGCACTGGGTGCGGGCATGCAGCGCCAGGATGTCCCGCCATTGGTCCACGAGCGCCTGCTCGGCCTTCTTCGCCTCCATCCGCGCACCGTAGCAGAGAGAGAATTTCATTGCACGTAAATTAAATGCATTTGCATTCGATGCACGCACATGTAGTGTCTGCGGTCATGACCTCTCCGCTCACCACTCCCGCGGCCGCGTCCTCGGATGTCCGCTGGACTCCCCGGCTGTGGGGCACCCTCCTGGTGCTCTGCGCCGCGATGTTCCTGGACGCGCTCGACGTCTCCATGGTCGGCGTGGCGCTGCCGTCCATAGGCTCCGACCTCGACCTGTCCACCTCGACACTGCAGTGGATCGTCAGCGGCTACATCCTGGGCTACGGTGGCCTGCTGCTCCTGGGCGGCCGCACCGCCGACCTGCTCGGCCGACGCCAGGTCTTCCTGGTCGCCCTCGGCGTCTTCGCGCTCGCCTCCCTGCTCGGCGGCCTGGTCGACTCGGGCCCGCTGCTGATCGCCAGCCGATTCATCAAGGGCCTGAGCGCGGCCTTCACCGCTCCCGCCGGCCTGTCGATCATCACCACGACCTTCGCCGAGGGCCCACTGCGCAACCGCGCCCTCTCCATCTACACCACCTGCGCCGCCACCGGCTTCTCCATGGGCCTGGTCCTCTCCGGCCTGCTCACGGAGGCCAGCTGGCGCCTGACCATGCTGCTGCCCGCGCCCATCGCCCTCATCGCCCTGCTGGCCGGTCTGAAGCTGCTGCCGCGCAGCGAGCGCGAGAAGGACCACAACGGCTACGACATCCCCGGCGCCGTTCTCGGCACCGCGTCGATGCTGCTGCTGGTCTTCACCGTCGTCCAGGCACCGCAGGCCGGCTGGGCCTCGGCGCGCACTCTGCTGTCCTTCCTGGCCGTTGCCGCCCTGCTGACGGTGTTCGTCGCCGTGGAGCGGCGCTCGCCCGGCCCGCTGATCCGGCTCGGCGTGCTGCGCTCCGGCAACCAGATCCGCGCCCAGCTCGGCGCGGTGGCCTTCTTCGGCTCGTACGTCGGCTTCCAGTTCCTGACCACGCTCTATATGCAGTCGCTGCTGGGCTGGTCGGCGCTGCACACCGCGCTGGCCTTCCTGCCGGCGGGCGCGCTGGTGGCGGTGTCCTCGACCAAGGTCGGCTCGGTCGTCGACCGGTTCGGCACCCAGCGGCTGATCGCGGCCGGCTTCGCGCTGATGGCCGTCGGATACGCGCTGTTCCTGCGCATCAGCCTCGACCCCTCGTACGCCGTCGTGATCCTGCCGTCCATGCTGCTGATCGGCGCGGCCTGCGCGCTGGTCTTCCCCTCGCTGAACATCCAGGCCACCAACGGGGTCGACGACCACGAGCAGGGCATGGTCTCCGGTCTGCTCAACACCTCGGTGCAGGTCGGCGGCGCCGTCTTCCTGGCCGTCGTGACGGCGGTGGTGACCGCGGGCGCTCCCGAACACGCCACCGCTCGGGGCGTGTTGGACAGCTACCGGCCCGGACTGATGGTGGTGACGGGCGTCGCCGTCGCCGGTCTGCTGATCACCCTGACCGGGCTGCGGACCCGGCGCCCGCGGGGGTCCGTGGTGGTCGCCGGCTCCGCCTCCCCGCAGTCTGAGGAGCGCGTGCCCGCACAGGACCAGCCTGTGTGATGTCGTGATCGGTCCTGCTGACCGGCTCCGTCGGAAGGGCGGACCCGGTCAGCACGGCGGATCCGGCAGGAAGGGCGGACCCGCTGGGGTCACGGTGTGGAGAACAGGCCGGGCCCCGGGGGCGGGGAGCCGTCGGCGCGGACGCTGTTCGTGACCCTCAGGAACTCCAGCTTCTCCGCATCCGGGGAACCCGCTGCCACCGTGTAGACGACGAGGCGGACGTCGCAGCCCGGGACGGTGAGCACGTCGCAGTCGCAGGTCACCTCGCCGACCTGCGGATGCACGACGGTCTTGCGGGCGGAGACGTGCAGTCCGACCGCACCCTGGTCCCACAGCCGGGTGAACTCACCGCTGCTGGACCGCAGTTCCGCGATGAGGTCGATCAGGCCGCGGTCATGGGGGTGGTCGACGAGAGCCGAGCGCAGATCCGCGACGAGGGCGGGGCCCAGGGCGTCGCCGTCCTGGATCACGGGCCAGGACGCCAGCCCTGAGGGCCCGGTGGCGAAGACCGCCCGCGCGAGGTTCCGCTCGGTGGGGGTGCGGGCACTGGGGTCGCCCAGCAGCGACGCCCATGCGGGAGTCCACGACAGCAGGGTCCAGTCGGCGCTGAAGACGCCCGCGGGGAACTCCCCGAGGCGGGCCAGCATCCGCTGCACCCCCGCGGGAACGTGCGTGGAGATCGTCCCTTTCTGGGGAGGGAGGAGGCCGGCCAGCCGGTAGGCGTAGTCGCGTTCCGTGGGCTGTAGCTGCAGTGCCCTGGCCAGGCTCGCGACGACCTGTGCCGAAGGGCTTGTGGCGCGGCCCTGCTCCAGGCGCACCACATAGTCGACCGAGAGACCCGCGAGCTCGGCCAGTTCCTCGCGCCGCAGCCCCACCGCACGGCGTCCGGGCCGTGCGGGCCGGCCCACGTCGATCGGGGAAAGCCGGTCGCGCCAGCGGCGCAATGCCGTGCCCAGGGTCTCGTCCACACGGCCATTGTGTCCGGCGGCGAACCGATGTGCCTGGTACCGGCAGTCCTACCGTCGCCCAGGGCACTGGTTGTCCTCCGGCCTCGGGCCGAGAGTGAACGCATGACAACAACGTTCATCACCGGAGCCAACAAGTCCCTCGGGTACGAGACCGCCCGCCGCCTGATCGAGGCCGGCCACACCGTTCTCGTCGGGGCTCGTGATCGGGAGCGCGGCCAGGCGGCCGCCGAGGCGCTCGGTGCCCGTTTCGTTCAGATCGACGTGACGGACGACGCGTCGGTGGCCGCTGCCGCCGCCGATGTCGCGGCCCACGAGGGCTGCATCGACGTACTGATCAACAACGCGGGTGTCTTCGGGCCGCACAAGTCCGCCGACCAGATCACGGCCGCCGACGCCGGCGCGGTGTTCGAGGTCAATGTCGTCGGGATCGTCCGGGTGACGCACGCGTTCCTGCCCCTGCTGAGCAAGTCCGCACACCCGGTCGTCGTCAATGTCTCCAGCGGTATGGGGTCGTTCGCGGCCACCCACGACCCCGGGCGCGTGGAGTCCAGGAACCTCGCGCCGCTGTATACGGCGTCGAAGGCCGCCGTGACCATGCTGACCACGCAGTACGCGAAGTCCTGGCCGGACGTGAAGGTGAACGCGGCCGACCCGGGCTACACCGCGACCGACTTCAACGGGCACAGCGGCCCGCAGACCGTGACCGAGGGGACCGACGCCATCGTCGAACTCGCCACCATCGGGGCGGACGGCCCGACCGGGACGTTCCGTGACCGCCACGGCGCGGTGGCCTGGTGACGCGCGACGGCGTTCGGAGCGTCCAGCACCGACTGACGCACACGCGCAACACGCCCGTTGCCACGCCGGGCGCCCGTTTGTGACACTCGCACCATGACGACTCACGGGGGACGGCGCAGCCAGGCCGAGCGGGACGCGATGACCGTCGAGATCGGCTACGCGCTGCTCAGTGCGGCATTCGCGGCGGCGGTGGTGCTGGGGGCCGTGGCGGGACCGGCGTTCGCCTTCGACGTGTCCGACGGCGTGCGAGGCACACTCGTCGGCTCGGGGGTCACTGTGGCGGTGGTCGTCTTCTTCGCCCGCGTGATCAGCGTGCTCGTCCGGTTCGCACAGGAACCTCGGGCGCCGCGGACATCGCAGGGCTCGCAGGAATCTCAGCACTCGCAGGGGCCTCAGCCCAGCCAGCCCGGCCGCACCAATCCCGACTCGTAGGCCAGTACGACCAGTTGGGCGCGGTCGCGGGCGCCGAGTTTGACCATGGTGCGGCTGACGTGGGTCTTCGCGGTGAGCGGGCTGACGACCAGCCGCCGGGCGATCTCGTCGTTGGACAGGCCGATGCCGACCAGGGCCATCACCTCCCGCTCCCGCTCGGTGAGTCCGGCCAGGGCGCCCGCGGCCGCGGGTTCCTTGGAACGCGCGGCGAACTCGGCGATGAGCCGGCGCGTCACCCCCGGCGAGAGCAGCGCGTCCCCCTCCACCACCGCCCTTACGGCGCGCAGGAGTTCGTCCGGTTCGGTGTCCTTGACCAGGAAGCCGGAGGCGCCCGAGCGGATCGCCTCGAAGACGTACTCGTCGAGCTCGAAGGTGGTGAGCATGACCACCTTCACTCCACCGGACTCCGGGTCGCCGGTGATACGGCGGGTGGCGGCCAGTCCGTCCAGCAGGGGCATACGGATGTCCATCAGGACGACGTCGGGGCGCAGTTCGCGCACCGCGCGCAGCGCCTCCTCGCCGTCCGCGGCCTCACCGGCCACCTCGATGTCCGGCTGCGCGTCGAGCAGTGCCCTGAATCCGGCCCTGACCAGTGACTGGTCGTCGGCGAGCAGTACGCGGATCACCGGTCCTCCTCCTTGACGCCGTCCTTCAACGGCAGTACGGCGAGCACCCGGAAGCCCCCGTCGTCGCGCGGCCCGGCCTCGATCGTGCCACCCAGCGCGGCGGCCCGCTCCCGCATTCCGGCCAGGCCGTTGCCGCTGCCGCCCGCTTCGGCGCCGGTCGCGGGCCCGTCGTCGTCGACGCACAGCCGTAGCGCCCCGGTCTCGTGTCCCACGTGCACGCGCGCGTGGCGTGAACCGGAGTGCCGTACGACATTGGTGAGCGCCTCCTGGACGATACGGAACGCGGCGAGGTCCGTGCCCGGCGGGAGCCTGGGCGGCTCCCCCTGCACCTCGACCGTCAGGCCCGCGCTCGCCGCCTGCTGCACCAGCTCCGGCAGCCGGTCCAGGCCGGGGGCCGGCTGCCGGGGCGCGTCTCCCGGCGTCCGGAGCGTGTCGAGCACCTGGCGGACCTCGCCGAGTGCCTCCTTGCTGGCGGCCTTGATGGTGGTGAGAGCGGTGCGGGCCTGCTCGGGGTCGGAGTCGAGGAGGGCGAGGCCGACACCCGCCTGCACATTGATGACGGAGATGCTGTGCGCGAGGACGTCGTGGAGCTCGCGGGCGATCCTCAGCCGCTCCTCGTCGGCCCGCCGCCGCGCCGCCTGCGCCCGTTCGGCCCGCTCGCGCGCCCACTGCTCGCGCCGGGTCCGGGCGAGTTCGGCCATCGCCATGATCGCCGCCACCCATGCGGCGATCACCGCCTCCTGCGCCCAGGAGACGGCCGAGTCGCCGGACGGCGGCAGCCATCGGTACAGCCAGTGGGCGACCAGTACATGCCCCGCCCACAGCATGCCCACCGCGCCCCAGGCGGCGCGCCGGTGCCCCGTGACCACGGCGCTGAAGCAGGCCACGACGACGGTGAGGAAGACGGGCCCGTACACATAGCCGGCGCCGAGATACACCGTCGCTGCGGCCGCCGTACCGAACGCGACGAGCACCGGATACCGCTTCCGCCACAGCAGCAGCCCCGACGCGACGAGCAGGAGCACACGCGCGAAGACGTCCAGTGCGGCGCGCTCGCCCTCCTGGTGCTGGGCGGCGAAATGGGAGCCGCCGAGGACGAGGAAGGTGATCACCACGGTGGAACGCCATGGCCACCGGGCGCCTCGGCGCCCCTCGCCGTCCCAGTGCCGCAGCCACGGCGGCCCCGCCCACCGGGGCACCCCGCCCTCGCGCACACCCTGCCGCTCCTCCATGACGGCCACGCTAGACGCCAATTGCCCTGGTGGACGTCACCCGAGCGTGGCGATCACACATACTCCCCGGGAAGTACGCCGCCTGCGGCCCGGGCCGGCCACGCGTGAGCTCGTCGAGGTCGGCGACTTCGACCTCGGACTCGAAAGTGAGGTCGTGTCATCCCCGCGCCCCGGGTGTCCGGTCCGGCAGTCCGACCCCCCGGGCGATCTGCCCCACCGCGTGACGGAAGAACCTGTCCCGGTCCTCGACGACGCGGTTGAACTGTCCGAACAGTTCGAAACCGATCAGGCCGAACAGCTGGGCCCACGCCGCGACCAGGGCCGCTGCCACGGGTGGGGGGAGGTCGGGGGCGATGTCGGCGGACAGGCGCTCCGCTTCGGGGCGCAGTTCGACGGCGAGGGAAGGGACGGTGACTCCGGGGCCCTTGACGGCGTCACGGACGATGCCGATCAGGACGAACGCGACGCGGGAGGCCGCGGGGACGGTGGTGTCGGGCGCGACATAGCCCGGGACCGGGGAGCCGTAGATCAGGGCGTACTCGTGCGGGTTGGCGAGGGCCCAGGCGCGGACGGCCTCACAGACCGCGGTCCAGCGCCGGACCGCGCCGGCGCCTGCGGTGGCCTTGTGCGCGGACTCCGCCGCTTCCCCCACGGCGTCGTACGCGTCGATGATGAGCGCGGTCAGCAGGTCGTCCCGGCTGGGGAAGTAGCGGTAGATCGCGGAGGAGACCATGCCGAGTTCGCGCGCGACGGCCCGCAGGGAGAGCTTGGCGGCGCCCTCGGCCGCGAGTTGTCTGCGCGCCTCGTCCTTGATGGCGGCGGTGACTTCGATCCTGGCTCGGGCGCGGGCGCTGTGGGGGGTGCTCATGCGATGCAGTGTGCCATGAAAGGAGAGCAGCGCACACAAACGAGAGCGCCGCACAAAAAAGAGAGCAGTGCTCTTGCTTTGGATCACCGATCTGGTGCAGACTCTTCTCAGGCAAGCGAGAGCAGTGCTCACAAAAGAGAGCGGCGCTCACGCACTCCGCCGACGCACATGGCTCGACCGACACGCTCCACCCGACGCACAACCCGATAGGGGTCATCATGTCCACGCACGTCCAGAAGCCCGGCTGGTTCACCGTCAACGTCTTCAATCGCGCCGTCGCCTGGATGACCCGGCGCGGCATCAGCATCTGGGGCTCCCGGGTCCTCGCCGTCCGCGGCCGCAAGAGCGGCGAGTGGCGCACCACCCCCGTCAACCTGCTGGTCGTCGACGGCCGGCAGTACCTGCTCGCCCCGCGCGGACACGTCCAGTGGACGCACAACATGCGCGCCGCCGGCGGTGGTGAGCTGCACCTCGGCAAGAAGGTGGAGGCGTTCACCGCCACCGAGGTCGCCGACGACGACAAGGTCCCTCTGCTGCGCGCCTACCTCAAGCGCTGGAAGGCCGAGGTCGGAGTCTTCTTCAACGGCGTGGGACCCGACTCCCCCGACGCGGACCTGCGCCGCATCGCGCCCGACCACCCGGTCTTCCGGATCACCGTCAAGAGCTGACCTCGGTGGCCGCGCTCCCCCCGCTCGCCCCGCCGTGCCCCTCGCCGCTCGCCCCGCTCTTCGTCTCGGCGCCCTCGCCGCCCTCGACGGCATTCGCCGGACGCCGGTCCATCGCGTGCAGCGCCCGCTGGGCCATGGGGTGGCTGCGGACGATCTCGCCGAGGGAGGTCGAGCCCTGGGTGATCTCCCTGAACGCGTTCCACGCCGGCCGGAATCCGGTGAGCGCCGCGTGGAACAGGCCGGGGCGACGCTCGAAGACCGTCAGCATCCGCTTGCCGACGCTCATCTCGACGCCGAGCCCCGCCTTGATGGCGAACGCGTAGTTCAGGGCCTGACGGCGGGTGTCCACCGCGTCGTGCGCCTCGGCGATCCGCACCGCCCACTCCCCCGCGAGCCGCCCCGAGCGCAGCGCGAACGAGATGCCCTCGCGCGTCCACGGCTCCAGCAGACCGGCCGCGTCCCCGCACACCAGCACCCGCCCGCGCGAGAGCGGGGAGTCGTCGGCGCGGCAACGGGTCAGGTGGCCGGAGGAGATGCTCGGTTCGAACCCGGCGAGACCGAGCCGCCCGACGAACTCCTCCAGATACCGCTTGGTCGCGGCGCCTTCACCGCGCGCCGAGATCACACCGACGGTGAGCGTGTCCCCCTTCGGGAACACCCAGCCGTAACTCCCGGGCATCGGGCCCCAGTCGATGAGCACCCGGCCCTTCCAGTCCTCGGCGACGGTCTCCGGCACCGGGATCTCCGCCTCCAGACCCAGGTCCACCTGGTCGAGCTTGACCCCGACGTGCGCTCCTATCCGGCTCGCGCTGCCGTCCGCGCCGACCACGGCCCGGGCCAGCAACGTCTCGCCGCCCTGGAGGACCACGGCGACCGAGCGCCGGTCCGGCACCGCCGAGCCGTGCTGCTCGACCCGCGACACCGTGACGCCCGTACGCAGTTCGGCGCCGGCCTTCTGGGCGTGCTCGACCAGCTGCTGGTCGAACTCGGGGCGGTTGATCAGCCCGAACAGCATCTGCTTGGAGCGACGGGTGCGGGTGAAGCGGCCGTTGTGGGAGAAGGTGATCGCGTGCACCCGGTCGCGCAGCGGCAGCTCGAAACCGGGCGGCAGGGCGTCGCGCGAGGGTCCGATGATGCCGCCGCCGCATGTCTTGTAGCGGGGCAGCTCGGCTTTCTCCAGCAACAGCACACGCCGCCCCGCGACCGCCGCCGCATAGGCGGCCGAGGCCCCCGCGGGTCCCGCGCCCACCACGACGACGTCCCACACCTGCTGCACGTCGTCCGCCGAAGAGTTCTCGCTGCTCACGATGGTCTACTGCTCCCGATCAAGCCGCTGCCGCACCTGTCCTCCGCATCCTACGGCGGACGTCGCCGCAGGCCACTGTGGGAGGATCCCGATATCCACTCGTACAACGTCGCACCCACGAGGAGCGTGCCCATGTCGTCGATTCCGGTCGCCGAGACGAACCCGGTCGCCCAGACCGTCGCCTCGCTGATGCCGAGGGCGAGGGCCGAGCTCGCCGAGCTGGTGGCCTTCAAGTCGGTGGCGGACTTCGACCAGTTCCCGAAGAGCGAGAGCGAGGGCGCCGCGAACTGGGTCGCCGCCGCGCTGCGCGCGGAGGGTTTCCAGGACGTGGCCCTGCTCGACACCCCCGACGGCACCCAGTCCGTCTACGGCTTCCTGCCCGGCCCCGAGGGCGCGAAGACGGTCCTTCTCTACGCCCACTACGACGTGCAGCCGCCGCTCGACGAGGCCGGCTGGACCACCCCGCCGTTCGAGCTGACCGAGCGCGACGGCCGCTGGTACGGGCGGGGGGCCGCCGACTGCAAGGGCGGCGTGATCATGCACCTGCTCGCCCTGCGCGCGCTGAAGGCGAACGGCGGAGTGCCGGTGCACATCAAGGTGATCGCCGAGGGCTCGGAGGAGATGGGCACGGGCGGTCTGGAGCGGTACGCGGAGGACCACCCCGATCTGCTCGCCGCCGACACCATCGTCATCGGCGACGCGGGCAACTTCCGCGTCGGCCTGCCGACGGTCACCTCCACGCTGCGCGGTATGACCCTCCTGCGTGTCCAGGTCGACACCCTCGAAGGCAACCTGCACTCCGGTCAGTTCGGCGGCGCCGCCCCGGACGCGCTGGCCGCGCTGATCCGCGTACTCGACTCACTGCGCGCGGAGGACGGCTCCACGACGGTCGACGGGCTGGCGTCCGACGACGAGTGGGAGGGTCTGGCGTACGAGGAGGAACAGTTCCGCGCCGACGCCAAGGTCCTGGACGGCGTACGGCTGATCGGCTCGGGCACGGTCGCCGACCGTATCTGGGCGCGGCCCGCGGTGACCGTGCTCGGCATCGACTGCCCGCCGGTCGTCGGCGCCACCCCGTCCGTGCAGGCCGGCGCCCGCGCCCTGGTCAGCCTGCGGGTGCCGCCGGGCGTGGACGCGGCCGAGGCGACCAAGCTGCTCCAGGCCCATATCGAGGCGCACACGCCGTGGGGCGCCCGGATCCACATCGAGCAGGTCGGCCAGGGCCAGCCCTTCAGCGCCGACACGACCAGCCCGGCGTACGCGGCCATGTCAGAGGCCATGTCGGTCGCCTACCCCGGCCAGGAGATGCAGTACGCTGGCCAGGGCGGCTCCATCCCGCTCTGCAACACCCTCGCCTCCCTCTACCCGCAGGCGGAGATCCTGCTGATCGGCCTGAGCGAGCCGGAGGCCCAGATCCACGCGGTCAACGAAAGCGTGTCCCCCCAGGAACTGGAGCGCCTCTCAGTGACGGAAGCCCTGTTCCTCCACAACTACGCGACAAACTGACCGAACCCGAGCTGTACGGCCTCCGGAGGCCGTGGCCGAGTTGGTCGTGCGGCATGCGGGGGCGGCCGTCGTGATGGACGACTTCAGCCGGCGGTTTCGGCGACGGGTGACGGAGTGGGAACCCCTGCCTCCAGGTACAGCGCGGCGCCCCGCTCCCGGGCACGCAGCGCCCAGCGCAGACGCTCGTAGCGGACCGGTGGAAGGAGATGGACGGCCTCCTCCTCGCTGACGAAGCGCCATTCGCGCAGCTCGGGGCCGGGTAGCAGCAGCCGGCCCGCCTCCTCGGAGTCGAGGCGCCCGCCGTCGAAGAGGAGGCGCAGACCGCCGTAGGCGGGGGGTGCGGGGGCCTCCCAGTCGATGACCAGGAGGCGGGGTACGTCGGCGAGGTGGACGCCGGTCTCCTCGGCGACCTCGCGCATACCGGCGCGGGCGGGCGCCTCACCGGGTTCGACGACCCCGCCGGGGAACTCCCAGCCGGCCTTGTAGGTGGGGTCGACCAGCAGGACCCGGTCCTGTTCGTCGAAGAGGAGGACACCCGCGGCGAGCGTCTCGGCGGTCGGCTCGGGCGTCTGCACGATGTCGCAGACCGGTACTTCGCCACTGCCGACGGCTTCGGCGACCCGGACCGCGGTCTCGTAGGGGGTGAGGGAGCTGGTGTCGACGGGGTGGGCGTCGGTTGTGAGCCAGGAGGCGAGGGCGCTGCGGTACGGCTCGATATGGTCGTACGACCACTGCCGTATCCGTATCTCTCCGTCCGGGAGGTCCGGCGGGAGGTCCCGCGCGGCTATTCGCTCACGCAGGATCGTTTCCGCCGGGGCGAGGAGGACATGCCGGACGCCGATGCGGCGCGCGGCGAGGCCGCCGAAGATCTCGTCGCGGTACTCCTGACGCAGCAGGGTCATGGGGATCACCAGGGTCCCGCCGAGCTCGGCGAGCATGGCGGCGGCCGTGTCGATCACCAGGCGCCGCCAGATGGGCAGGTCCTGGTAGTCGCCGACCTCCGCGAGGTGCTTGGCCGGCAGCAGGTATGGCAGTGCCGCGCCGATCACCTCGGGGTCGAAGAGCGTGCTGTTCGGGATCAGGTCGATCAGTTCCCGTGCGGTGGTGGTCTTTCCCGCACCGAACGCGCCGTTGATCCAAACGACGGTCACGGTTCCCCCTCTTCTGTTGGCCCCCTGAGGCTTGCCCGCAACACCCTGCCACGGAAACCAGCCCCAGTTGAGGGCGCACATACGGCGGCGCCGGCGCCCCTTGTCGCAGGGGCACCGGCGCCGTGGGACAGGGGTCCTATCCGAGGGCCTTGTCGGCGTCGGCGAGGCTGTCCCTGCCGACGGTGTCGGCGACCGTGGCCACGGTGCCGTCGACGCTCAGGTCGCCGAGGGTCTGGTGATCACCCAGTACCTGGTGGTCACCGGTGTGGGTGGGACTGATCGCCGCGACGACGAACCCGGTGGCGAGGGAGGCGATGGCCATCATGCTGCGCTTCTTCATGCCCGGCTCAACTGCGGGACCCGGGCCGGGGTCACGCCTCTCCCGGACATGGGCTCGACCGGCGGGCCCGTCCACGCCGGCCGGCCGCCCCCTCACCCCTTCGTCGACCCCAGGGTCAGCCCCGCGATGAAGTGCCGCTGGAGGAGCAGGAAGACCAGGATCGTCGGCAGGGCGACCAGGACCGAGCCCGCGGCCAGGAGGTTGTAGTCGGTGAAGAACTGGCCGCGCAGGTTGTTGAGCGAGGAGGTGATGGGGAGCTTGTCGGGGTTGGAGATGAAGATGAGGGCCCAGAGGAAGTCGTTGTAGATCCAGGTGAACTCCAGGGTGGCCAGGGCGGCCAGGGCGGGGCGGCACAGGGGCAGGGTGATGCGCCAGAACTGGGTCCACACGCCCGCGCCGTCGACGACCGCCGCCTCCAGGATCTCCTGGGGCAGCGTCCGCATGAAATTGGCGAGGACGAAGACGCAGAACCCCGTCTGGAAGCCGACGTTGACGACGATGACGGCCCAGTAGGAGTCGTACATGGTCAACGAGTCGGACATCCACCACGGCAGCGGGATCTTGTTGAAGAGGACGTAGAGGGGCGTCACGATCACCTGTTGCGGCAGCAGGTTGCCCGCGGTGAAGAACATCAACAGGACGATCCCGCCGCGCAGTTTGAGTCGCGACACCGCGAAGGCCACGAACGACGCCAGGAAGAGCGTGACGACGACCGCCGGGACCGCGATCATCAGGGTGTTGGTGAAGTACTTGCCCATGCCGGACTCGGTGTAGGCCCGGCGGTAGTAGTCGAGGGACAGATGCTTCGGCCAGGAGAGATAGCCGTGCTGCGCCGTGTCCTCGTACGGCCGCAGACTGGCGTAGACGGCGAGCAGCAGCGGGGCGAGGAAGGCGAGGGACACCGCCGAGAGGAAGAGGTGGACGCCCCAGCGGCCGCGTCGGCGCGATGACTTCGCGGCCGGTGCGGCGGGGGTGGCCGGGCGGCGCACCGGTGCGGTGGTGCGGATGTCTGCGGTCATCGCTCGCGCGCACCTCGCAGCTCTTGGACCAGGAACGTCACGATGAATCCCAGCGACACGACGAGCAGGACGACGGCGATGGCCGAGCCGAAGCCGATCCGGCTGGCCTCGCCGATGATGTTCTCGGTGATCAGGACGGAGAGAAGTTCCAGGCCGTTGCGGCCCTTGTTGACGGCGTAGACGATGTCGAAGGCCCGTAGCGCCTCGATCACGGTGATGACGCCGACGATGACGTTGACCGGCCGCAGGGTCGGCAGGACCACGCGGAAGAAGGTCTGGCGCTCGTTCGCGCCGTCGATCGCGGCGGCCTCCTTGAGCTGGGGGTCCACGGCCTTGAGGCCGGCGAGATAGAGGATCATGACGTAGCCGACGTGCCGCCAGCCGGCCGCGATCATGATCATCCAGAGGTTGAGATGGGAGTCGCCCAGCCAGTCGATCGGGTCGTCGTGGTTGTTCAGGATCGTGTTGATCACACCCTGGTCGGTGCCGAGGATCAGCTGGGCGATGAAGCCGACGATGGCGAGCGAGAGCACGACCGGCATGTAGAGGACGGACTGGTAGAAGCGGCTGAAGCGGACGCCGCGGTCGATGAGGACGGCCAGAAACAGGCCGAAGGGCGTGGCGATCAGGCCGAGGAAGAGCAGCCACAGGACGTTGTGGCGGACGGCAGGCCAGAACGGCGGGTAGTTGTCGGCGAGGTTCCGGTAGTTGTCCAGGCCGACCCAGTGGATGGAGCCGATACCGTCCCAGGCGGTGAAGGACAGGCCGATCGAGGCGAGCGTCGGCCCCCAGACGATGGCGATGTCGAGCAGGATCGGTATGCCGAGCAGCACGCCGAGGACGACGGCGTCACGGCGGGTGAACCGCCTCAGGCGCCGCCGTCGTCCCGCGCGCCGTGGAAAGGTGAACGCCACGGAAGATTTCCCCCAGTGATCGACGCAACCCGGTGACCGGCGGAGCCTGCTCAGCCGACGGGCTGCGAGAAGATGGTCTTCTTCTGCCGCTCGATGCTGTTGCACAGTCCGTCGACGTCCTTCGGATTGCCGATGAAGTCCTGGATGGACTGGATCATCACGGTCGAGGCGAAGTCGGGCCGGGTGTCGCGGTCGAGGAACTGCGAGATCTGCTTGGCGCTCGAGACCAGACCGGCGGATTTCTTCTGCAGGGCGCTGTAGCCGGAGGTGTCCGCGCCCGAGTTGACGGCCACGTTGTTGGGGTCGTACTTCAGATAGGTGTTCTCGGCCTCGGGCTTGCCCAGCCACTTGAGCAGGTCTTTCGCGCCGGTGACGTTCCTGGACTTCTTGGCCACGAGGAAGCCGTCGATGGGTGCCTCCACCGCGTCCTGGCCCCACTGCGGGTCGATCTCCGGGAAGGCGAAGAAGTCGATGTCGTCCCGCTCGTTCGCCGGGAACTGGGTGCCGGGATGCGGCATCCCGAACACCGCCATACCGGTCTTTCGCTGCTGCAGGCTCTGCCCGGCCTCCTCCCAGGTCCGGCCGAGCGCGCCCTTCTGGTAATAGGGCATGAGTTCACGCCAGGTGTCGAACACGTTCTTCACCTTGGTGTCGGTCCACGATTCCTCGCCCGCCATCAGGGACTTGTGGAAGTCGTAGCCGTTCAGCCGCAGATTGATGTAGTCGAAGGTGCCCATCGCGGGCCAGCCGTCCTTGTCGCAGAAAGCGACCGGATTTCCGTCCTTCTGCATCTGCTTCGCGAGGGCGATGAAGTCGTCCCATTTGGTGGGCTGTTGATAGCCCTTCTGCTGGAACAGGCTCTTGCGGTGGAATACCGCCCACGGATAGTAGTAGTACGGCACGAAGTACTGTTTGCTGTCGTGCGTGGACTGCGCCTTGAGCGCGTCGGAGAATCCCGAATAGGTGCTCCAGACGTCGCTGATGTCCGTCAGCAGTCCCTTTTCCGCGAAGTACTGCATACGGTAGCCGGCGAACCACATGAAGACGTCGTCGGGTGTGCCCTGCAGATAGCGGTTGATGTTCTCCTGGAAGTCGTTGTGGTCCTTGGTGTTGACCTTCACCTTCTTCCCGGTCTTCTTCTCGTACGCCCGGAAGGCCGCCGCGTACGCCGTCTTCGGCACGGGGTCCGAGGCGTTGGAGCCGACGGTCACCTCCTTCTTGTCGCCGCCGGGCCCGCTGCCGCACGCCGACAGCAGCGCGGGCAGCGTGACCGCGCCGGCGCCAAGGGCCGCACCCCGTAAGAGACTTCGCCGGGACATCGGATGACCTGCCCTACCCTTGGACTGGGCCAACTGATTGAACGAGGACTGTGCCATGGGTCCCTCCCGAGGGTGCCACCCCACACAACCGAACGCGTGGCTTGGATCTCACCCCCATGTAGCCTCAGCGTCAAGGGTTCTGACGGGATATCGAACAACTGTTACCTCCTCCCTTCCACCACAGTCAGACACGTCCTACCGTAAACGCACACGGGTGACGAGGACATGACGTCATCCAACCTTTCGCGTGCTCGGAGGAACGTAACGATGCGTCGCCTTCACCCCCACACCCCCCACACGACCCGCCGAAGAGTGGCCGGAGCGCTCACCGCGGGGCTGCTGTGCGCGGCCGGACTCGCCGTGCCGGCCCTGGCCGCCCCCACCGCCGGGACCACCGCCGGGACCACCGCGCCGGCCCTGGCCGACGGACTCGCCCTCACCCCTCCCATGGGTTTCAACAACTGGAACTCCACCCACTGCCGTGCCGAGTTCAACGAGTCGATGGTCAAGGGAATCGCCGACCTGTTCGTCGAGAAAGGCCTCAAGGACGCGGGCTACCAGTACGTCAACCTGGACGACTGCTGGGCCCTGCCGAACCGGGACGCGGACGGGAAACTCGTCCCCGATCCGGTCCGTTTCCCGAACGGGATCAAGGCCGTCGCCGACTATGTGCACTCCAAGGGCCTCAAGCTCGGCGTCTACACCAGCGCCGGCACCAAGACCTGCAACAGCGCGGGCTTTCCGGGCGCGCTCGGTCACGAGTACAGCGACGCCCGGCAGTTCGCCGACTGGGGCGTCGACTATCTCAAGTACGACAACTGCAACAACCAAGGTGTAGACGCCAAGTCGCGTTACACGACCATGCGCGACGCCCTCAGGGCGACCGGCCGTCCCATCGTGTACAGCATCTGCGAATGGGGCCAGAACAATCCCTGGGAATGGGCCGCGGACGTGGGCCATCTGTGGCGTACCACCGGTGACATCAGTGACAACTGGGGCTCGATGCTGGGCATTCTGAAGAAGAACCTGCCCCTCGCCCCGTACGCCGGACCCGGCCACTGGAACGACCCCGACATGCTGGAGGTCGGCAACGGCGGTATGACCGACACCGAGTACCGCTCCCACTTCTCGATGTGGTCGGTCATGGCCGCCCCACTGCTCATCGGCTCCGACCTGCGCAAGGCCTCCCAGGCGACCTTCGACGTCCTCGACAACAAGGAGGTCATCGCCGTCGACCAGGACCCACTGGGCAAGCAGGGCACGGTCGTCTCCTCCGACGGCGGCCGCTGGGTCGTCGCCAAGGAGATGACGGACGGCAGCCGAGCGGTGGCCCTCTTCAACGAGACCGGCACCGCCCAGCACATCTCCACCGACGCCGAGGCCGTCGGCCTGCCCCACGCCCCCGCCTACACCCTGCGCGACCTGTGGCAGCACCGGAGCTACAACACCGCGGGCACCATCTCGGCGACCGTGCCCGCCCACGGCACGGTTCTGGTCCGGGTCTCCGCCGACCGCCGGTGGGCCGCGCATCCGCCGGCCGTCGAACTCGGCCTGGACGGCAGCCCATTGGTCGAGGCGGGCAAGCCGGCCGCACTGACCTCCGTGGTCACCGACCTGGGCCGCACACCCGCCCTGCGTGTCTCGGCGCACCTCACGGCACCCGAGGGCTGGACGGTGAAGGCGACCTCACGAACCACCTCCGCCCTCCTGCCGACCGGCCGGTCCCTGCGCACCGGGTGGTCGGTCACCGCACCGGCCGGGACGCCGACAGGGTCGTACGACCTGACGCTCAAGGCGAGTCACCGCTCCCCCACCGGCGTCCGTGTCGACAGCGTGCTGCCGCTCACCGCGTCCGTCGTGGCACCGCCGCCCTCCGGCACCTCCGGGCTCGGGGATCTGCCCTGGCTGTCGGCCACCAACGGCTACGGCCCCGTCGAGCGGAACACCAGCAACGGCGAGAGCGCGGCCGGCGACGGCCATCCCCTCACCATCGGCGGGGTGGTGTACGCCAAGGGCCTCGGCGTGCACGCGGAGAGCGCCGTGGAGTACTACACCGGCCGGGCCTGTACGACGGTCACCGCGGACGTCGGTGTCGACGACGAGAAGGGCACCAAGGGCACCGTCGCCTTCGCGATCTGGGCCGACGGCAGGGAGGTCGCCTCGACGGGGGTGCTGACCAACGCGATGCCGGCCCAGAGCGTCAGCGCGGACGTGACGGGCGCCCAGGTGGTCCGTCTCGTGGTCACCGACGGCGGGGACGGCATCGACTCCGACCACGCGGACTGGGGGAACGCACAGTTGAGCTGCTGAACCCCGACGAGCCGCCGAGCCCGGATCGCGGAACCCGATCCGGGCCCGGCGGCCGGTTGAACGTTCCTTCTGTCGGGCTCCGTCAGACCACGGCCGTGTCCGCCCGCTTGGCGAGCGCGGCCGCGGCCGCCCCCACCAGTCCGGCGTCCGTGCCCATCTGGGCGGGCGTGATCTCCAGGCGCCGCACGAAGGAGAGGGTCGCGTAGTCGCCCAACGCCTTGCGCAGCGGCGTGAACAGGACGTCGCCCGCCTTGCCCACTCCCCCGCCGATGACCGCGATGTCGATCTCGACGAGGGTCGCGGTGGCCGCGATACCGGCGGCCAGCGCCTGGGCGGCCCGTTCGAACGAGGCCACGGCGACGGGGTCCCCCGCGCGGGCGGCGGCGGCCACCGCGGCCCCGGAGGTGTCGCCGTCGGGGCCGGGCAGCCAGCCGTTCTCCAGCGCGCGGCGGGCGATGTTGGGCCCGCTCGCGATGCGCTCCACACAGCCGCGCGAACCGCACGGGCACGGGTCGCCGTCCAGATCGACGCTGATGTGGCCGATGTGGCCTGCGTTGCCGGTGGGGCCGGGGTGCAGCTGGCCGTTGAGGACCAGGCCGCCGCCGACGCCCGTGGAGACCACCATGCACAGCGCGTTGTCATGACCGCGCGCGGCGCCCTGCCAGTGCTCGGCCGCCGTGATCGCGACGCCGTCGCCGATCAGCTCGACGGGCAGCCCGCCGGCCGCGTCCCTGACCCGCGCCACGAGCGGGTAGTCGCGCCAGCCCGGCACGTTCACCGGACTCACGGTGCCCGCGGAGGCGTCCACGGGGCCGGCGCTGCCGATGCCGAGGGCCGTGGCGCCCGCCCACAGGGGCGAGGCCGTCAGCTCGCCGACGACCTCCTCCACGGCACCCATCACGGTGTCGCCGTCCTCCTGAGCGGGCGTCGTGCGCTGCGCGCGCACCAGGATCTCGCCATGGCCGTCCACCAGCGCTCCGGCGATCTTGGTGCCGCCGATGTCGAGCGCGGCCACGAGGTCGGTGTGCATCAGTGTCGGATCTCCCGGTCAAACCATCGGATCCCCGTCGGCCAGGGGGAATGTTCCCCCTTCAACCACGGAGAAAGGCGGGCCGGTCTCGCGGTGGGGGCGCAGGCCGGAGATTGCGATGGACAGTCTCTCGCGCATATGACAACGTTGTCCAGGCTCTATGCTCAACGCCACATCCTCATACAAGCTCATGGTCCGACGCATCCCCATGGACAAGAGTCGCCAAGACCCGTGGCCGAGACAGGACAGGACAAGCGCATCGTGCCCGAGACCGCCCGCCGCACAGACCGCCTCACCGCAGCTCGTTACGGCAATCGTCCGACCATGAAGGACGTCGCCGCGCGCGCCGGAGTCGGCCTGAAGACCGTCTCCCGTGTGGTCAACGGCGAACCCGGAGTCACCCCGGAGACGGAGCGCCGCGTCCAGGAGGCCATCGACGCGCTCGGCTTCCGCCGCAACGACAGCGCCCGCGTCCTGCGCAAGGGCCGCACCGCCAGCATCGGCCTGGTCCTGGAGGACCTCGCGGACCCGTTCTACGGCCCCCTCAGCCGCGCGGTCGAGGAGGTGGCCCGCGCGCACGGCGCCCTGCTGATCAACGGCTCCAGCGCCGAGGACCCGGAGCGCGAGCAGGAGTTGGCGCTCGCGCTGTGCGCCCGGCGGGTGGACGGCCTGGTGGTGATCCCGGCCGGTGACGACCACCGCTATCTGGAACCGGAGATCAAGGCGGGCGTCGCCACCGTGTTCGTGGACCGTCCCGCCGGTCAGATCGACGCCGACGTGGTCCTGTCGGACAACTACGGCGGCGCCCGCGACGGCGTCGCCCATCTGATCGCCCACGGCCACCGGCGGATCGGCTTCATCGGCGACATGCCCCGCATCCACACGGCCGCCGAGCGACTGCGCGGCTATCGCGCCGCCATGGAGGACGCCGGCATACCGGTAGAGGACTCCTGGATGTCGCTGGGCGTCACCGACCCGCAGCGGGTGCGCCGCGCCGCAGAGGACATGCTCGCCGGTCCCCGGCCCGTCACGGCCGTCTTCGCGGGCAACAACCGGGTGACCGTCACCGTGGTCCGCGTCCTCGCCGAGCAGAGCCGCCGTACCGCCGTCGTCGGCTTCGACGACTTCGAGCTCGCGGATCTGCTTCAGCCGGGGGTTACGGTGGTGGCACAGGACGCGGCCGCGATCGGCCGTACCGCGGCGGAGCGGCTCTTCCGCCAGCTGGACGGCGACCTGATCACCCCGGAGCGCATCGAACTGCCGACCCGGCTGATCACCCGGGGGTCGGGCGAGCTGCCGCCGGCGGACTGAGCGGCTCGTGGAGTACCTGGAGGACCGTACGCTCGAAGCACTGGGCCTCGCCGAGGCACCGCGCGACCATCCGCTGCTCTATCCGGGCGAATGGCCGGCCGGGTCCGCGCTGCTCGACGGCGACCTGCTGCTCCCCCTCGACCGTCTGGTGCACGAGGACCGCACCCCCGTGCTGGCCGTCGGCTCCAACGCCTGCCCGGGCCAACTGCGCCACAAGATGGCCGAGTCCGGGATCAGCTCGCCCGTCCCGATGGTGCGAGCCCGGGTGACCGGCGTCGGCGTGGGCGTCTCCGCGCATGTGAGCCGCCTCGGGTATGTGTCCGCGTCTCCCTTCGAAGCCCCGGACGCCGTGCGGGAGTTGTTCCTCACCTGGCTCGACGCCGAGCAGCTCGCGGTGATCGACGCCAGCGAGGGCGTACCGCTGCCGCACGGCAACTACCGGCGCGCCTGGCTGCCGGCACCCGAGGTGCGGTTCGAGCTGGAGGACGGCACGCGACTGCCGGGCGCGTACGTGTACGTCAACCGGCGTGGCGTGCTGCACGACGGCACGGGTGCGCCGCGCGGGCATCCGGGGCAGCGGCAGCTCATCACCGAACTCCTCGTGGGATCGGCCCGGTTGAGGGAGCTGTTCGGCGTGACACCCGAGGAGTTCTGCGCCCGGGCCCGCGCGGACTCGCGGCTGTGCGAGCGGGGCAGCCGGGTGTTCGCCGAGGAGAAGCTGGTGACGGAGTCCGGCCTGGAGAGGTTCGTGGAGGTTCCGCGAACCGGGGACCGGCGGACCGGGGACCGGCGGACCGGGGGTCAGCAGACCGGAAGTCCGGGGACCGGCTCGTCGTTGTTGCCGCCGCGGATGTAGACGTCGCTGACGTAGACGTTCGTGTTGCCGCTGTCGTCGTCCGTCCTCGCCCACCAGACGTTGGTCCACTGGCCGTAGGTCTCGCGACGGCCCAGGTTCTGCTGGCAGTAGAAGTAGTTGGTGCCCGCGTTCAGGATGCCGGCCTCGGTGCCGGAGGCGGTGTAGGACTTCGCGGTGCGCCAGACCGTGCAGTTGTACTTGCCGCCGCCTATGGAGGTGCAGGCAGGGGCCGCGCTGGTCTCGCTGCCACCGCCCGTCGTACCGCCGCTGCCGCCACCGTTGGTGCCGCCCGCGGACGTCCCGCCCGTCCCTCCGGTCCCGCCACCGCCCGTGGTGCCGCCGCCCGAGGACTTCGTCGGGGCTGAGGTGGGGGCACCGTCGGTGGGTGTGGCCGAGCCCTTGCCGTCGGCCGTCGCCTTCGGGGCCGGGGGCTTCTTGTCTCCGTGTTCCGTGGGCTTGGCGCCGCCGGAGTGGTCGGCGTCGGTCCGGTCGGACTCGGACGCGGAGGCCTGGGCGCTCGTACGGGTCGAGGAAGGGCCGGCGTCGGCCGACGTGTTCCCCGAGTGCAGCAGAGCGGCGGTGCCTCCCCCCGCGGCGAGGACGACGGTGACGGCCGCGGCGGCGAGCAGGACACGGCCCTTGCGGCGCGGGGAGGCGGAGGCGGAGATGGCCCCGGTCGGTGCCGAGGCGAGTTCCGGCACCGAACCATGGGAGACGGCCGGTCCGAAGCCGGGCGCGGCCGAGGCTGAGGTCTGAGCACCCCCGAAGCCGGGTGCGGCCGAGGCTGAGGTCTGAGCACTCCCGAAGCCGGGTCCGACCGGACCTACGGACTGACCGGGCCCGAACCCGGGTGCGGCCGACTCCGCGGACTGAGGGGGTCCAGAACCGGGCGCCCCCGACTCCGCCGACCGAGTGGGTCCGAAGCCGGGTGCGGCCGACTGGCCGGATCCGAAGCCGGGCACCCCCGACTCCGTCGACTGGCCGGATCCAAAGCCGGGCGCCCCCGACTCTGGAGTCTGAGCGGGTCCGGAACCGGGCGCCGCCGACGCCGACTTCTGCGTGGGCCCGAAGCCGGGACCCGGAGGTGTGGTCGGCTGCCCGGAATCTGAGCCGTGCGCCGCTTGGCTGGGTGCCTCACCGGCGACTGCCCACTGTGCCGCCTGCCCCTGTTGCCCGCCGGGGCCGGTCTCCCGCCCCAGCGCCCCCGACTGCCCCTGCTGCCCACCGGAGCCCGCACCCTGGCCGGCCTGGCCCCACTGCCCGCCGGAGCCCGCACCCTGGCCCGCCAGGGCCTGCCGCCCGCCCGGGCCGGTCTCCTGGCCCTGTTGCCCGCCCGGGCCGGTTTCCTGGCCCGGATGGGGGTGCTGCCCTTGCTGTGTCTCCGGGCTGAGTTGTGGAGTTGTCGGGGCCGTACCCCGTTCGGCGGGGGTGACCGGCTTCGGGAGGAGGAAGTCGGTGGGGAGGGGCGGGCCGGTGCGCTGCGTCCGAGGTGCTTCGCCACCGCGCAGCGTCGTCGTCGGTGTGTCCGTGTCGCCCGCGTCCGCCACCGCCTGGAGCAGGGCGCGGGCCTGTTCGGCCGCGGGGCGGGTCTCGGGGCGTTTGTCGAGGAGACGTCGGAGAACGGGGGCCAGCGGTCCCGCGTGCTCCGGCTCGGTGAGGGGTTCGGTGACGATCGCGGTGAGCGTGGAGTACGTCGACGTACGCCGGAAGGGCGAGGTGCCCTCGACGGCCGCGTACAGCGTGGCGCCCAGGGCCCAGACATCGGACGCGGGGCTCGCGTCGGCGCCCTGGGCGCGCTCGGGCGCCAGGTAGTCGAGGGAGCCCACGAGGGCGCCGCTGCGGGTCAGATGGGTGTCGGCGCCGTCGCCCGGGTCCTCCATGGCCGCGATGCCGAAGTCCGTGAGGAGGACTCGCCCCGACCGTTCGAGCAGGATGTTGCCGGGCTTCACGTCGCGGTGCAGGACGCCGGCCCGGTGGGCGGCGGCCAGCGCCTCCATCACCTGGGCGCCCATCCCGGCCGCCTCGTGCGGGCCGAGGGTGCGCTCGCGCAGAACGGCGTCCAGGGAGGGTCCGTCGACCAGCTCCATGACGATCAGCGGGCGTCCGTCGACCTCGGTCACGTCGTGGACGGCGACGACGCCGGGGTGCCGTACCCGCGCCGCCGCCCGCGCCTCGCGCTGCATCCGCAGCCGCAGATCGGCGAGTTCGGGGCCGTCGGCGTCGCTGTAGGTGCGCAGCTCCTTGACGGCGACCTCGCGGCCCAGCACCTCGTCGACGGCTCTCCAGACCACGCCCATGCCGCCGCGCCCGAGTTGGGCCACGACGCGATAGCGCCCCGCCAGCAGCCGACCGGTCCCGTCGCCCTGGTTGTTCCCGCCTGAGGACTCCCCCGAAGTCACTGCCCGCCCCGTTCCTGTGACATGTCAATGCGTGCGCTACAGATTACGGGGCGGGGGTGACAACGCCAGCCGACGGTGACTCCTGTGACGGGCCCGCTACTTGGCGGACGCGGTCAGATCGCCGCGCCGGGGCGACGCGAAGCCCTCCAGCTCCGCCCGGGTCAGTCCGGTCAGGCGGGCCACCTCGGCGATGTCGAGGGCGCCGCAGTCCAGACCGCGCAGCAGATAGCCGCTGAGGGCCTTGGCGGTCGCGGGCTCGTCCATGACGTCACCGCCGGTCCGGTTGGCGTACCGGGCGAGTCGGGCGGCCGCCTGCTCGAAGCCCTCGCGATAGAAGGCGAAGACGGCCGCGTACCGGGTGGGGATGTGACCGGGGTGCATGTCCCAGCCCTGGTAGTAGGCGCGGGAGAGGGCGCGGCGGGTGAGGCCGTAGTGCAGCCGCCAGGCGTCGTGCACCTTCGCGGTCGGGCCGACGGGCAGCACGTTGGTGGAGCCGTCCGAGACCCTGACCCCGGTCCCCGCCGCCGCGACCTGCATGACCGCCTTGGCGTGGTCGGCGGCCGGGTGGTCGCTGGCCTGGTAGGCGGCGGAGACGCCGAGGCAGGCGCTGTAGTCGAAGGTGCCGTAGTGGAGGCCGGTGGCCCGGCCCTCGGCGGCCTGGATCATCCGGGCGACGGTGGCGGTGCCGTCGGTGGCCAGGATGGACTGGCTGGTCTCGATCTGGATCTCGAAGCCGATCCGGCCGGGTTCGAGGCCGCGCGCCTTCTCGAACTCCTCGAGGAGCCGCACCATGGCGGTGACCTGTTCGGCGTACGTCACCTTGGGCAGGGTCAGCACCAGCCCGTCGGGCAGCCCGCCGGCCTCCATCAGCCCGGTGAGGAAGATGTCGAGGGTGCGAATGCCCCGGTCGCGTACCGGCGCCTCCATGCACTTCATGCGGATGCCCATGTACGGGGCCGCGGTCCCGTTCTCGTACGCCTGCGCGATCAGGCGGGCCGCCCGGGCCGCCGTCGCGTCCTCCTCGGCGTCCGGGCGGGGGCCGTAACCGTCCTCGAAGTCGACGCGCAGGTCTTCGATCGGCTCGCGCTCCAACTTGGCGCGCACGCGCGCGTGGACGGGCTCGGCGAGTTCGTCGGACAGGCCGAGAACGGCGGCGAAGGAGGCGGCGTCCGGGGCGTGCTCGTCGAGGGCCGAGAGAGCCCGGTCGCCCCAGGAGCGAATGGTGTCGGCGGCGAAGGCGTCACCGGGCACGTAGACGGTGTGGACGGGCTGGCGGGTGCCGGGGTCGCCGGGGTAGCGGCGCGCCAGCTCGGCGTCGACGGGGGCGAGGGAGGCGCTGATCTCCTCGCTGACGGCGCCCGCGAGGCTCGTAGACACCTTCTCCTGCTGGCCCTGACCCATCCCATACCCTCCGGTTTTCCGCTCTACGGAATCAACAATCCGTAGAATGAAGGTATCCGCGCACCGTCGGGCTGGTCAACACCGTGTCCACGGCCGACCGCGCCCCGAACTGGGCATGTTCGGGCACCACGTACACCCGGGTATCACACTGCTCGACGCACAACTCCCCCCACGCGCGACTCGCCCGACCCGTGCGACCGAAGGAGCCCCTGTGCCCGATCAGCGCCGAGTCACCCGTCGTCTGGGCCTGAAGGCCTTGCTGGCCGCGATGGTCACCGTGCCCCTCTCCAGCGCCGCCGCGATCTCCTCCCCGACCGGCTCGTCCGCCTCGACACAGGCACCCCGGGTGCTCCGCGCCCCGCTCACGGGGCACCAGACGCCTCCCCTGCGGGTGATGACCTTCAACCTGCGGTACGCCAGCACCGAGGAACCCAACAGCTGGGCCGACCGCCGCCCTGCGACGGGCCGTCTGCTGCGGCGGGCGGCCCCGGACGTCTTCGGCACCCAGGAAGGCCTCTACCAGCAGCTGCGCGACATCCAGTCCGCCCTCGCCCCGCACTACGCGTGGATCGGCACCGGCCGTGAGCGCGTCAGCGGCGACGAGTCCACGGCGATCTTCTACGACACCCGCCGTCTGGTCCCCGTCCAGCACGACACGTTCGCCCTCTCGGACACCCCGGACGTGCTCGGTTCGGAGACCTGGGGCGGGGACACCCCGCGTACGGCCACCTGGGTCCGGTTCCGCGACCTCGACGACCTCGGACGCGAGTTCTACGTCCTCAACACCCATCTGGACAACGCGAGCCAGTACGCCCGGCCGTCTTGGCGCCCGGGACCAGCGACTTGATCGTCGCCACGGACACGCTGCCGCAGGGGGCGGGGGAGGCGTCGTACGACTTGGTCACGG